>NZ_JBJGXA010000003.1:0-65502 GCF_045107195.1 Erwinia sp. AnSW2-5 | reverse complement strand
GGCGACTTGTTAACTAAACCGTCTAGGTTTTGGGGTTCAGTTCAGAAGGGGCCTTTTTTTATGGGCAACCGGATAACCTGAGCGGGGTTCAGGTTGCGCTGCTTTTACGTGTCTTTTTCACTGGCGTAATCGCGGTGACTTCACTCTCCACCCAACCGTCATCGAGGCGGGTTTTCAGCATGTCACCCGGGTGCAGCTGTTGGGTCTTTTTCACCACCTGGCCGTCAGCCGCCGTGGTGACGCTGAAGCCACGTGCCAGCGTCGCCAGCGGACTGACGCCTTCCAGCTGGGCGGCAAGATTGCCGAAGCGCTGCTTATTGGCATTGAGCTGCTGCTGCATCGCCTGTTGCAGGCGGTAATGCCACTGCTGCAACTGCTGCCCGGCGCGCTGGACGCGCATTTCCGGGCGAATGGCGGTCAGACGCAGCCCGATGCGCTCCTGCTGGCGTGAGGCCTGACGCAGGCGTTGCTGCATAGCATCATCCAGACGGCGCTGGAGCTTCATCAGCGCGGTCTGCTGACGCGCCAGGCGCAGCTGCGGATGCTGCTGTTGCAGACGATGCTGAATGCGGGTGAAAGTACGCTGCTGTTGTGCGAGGTAATAATCCATCGCCATTTCCAGCCGCTGTTGCTGTGACTGAAGCTGGCGCAGCAGTTCAATCTGATTACGGCTAACCAGCTCTGCCGCCGCCGAGGGCGTTGGCGCGCGCAGGTCAGCAACGAAGTCGGCGATGGTCACATCGGTTTCATGGCCGACGGCGCTGACAATCGGAATACGGCTGGCATAAATCGCCCGTGCCACACGTTCGTCGTTAAAACTCCAGAGATCTTCCAGCGAGCCGCCGCCGCGTCCGACAATCAACACATCGCACTCATTGCGGGCGTTGGCCAGCTCAATGGCCCGTACGATGCCTGAGGGCGCTTCTGCGCCCTGTACCTGGGTTGGGTAGATAACCACGGGCAGTGACGGGTCGCGTCGCTGTAGCACGCGTAGCACGTCGTGTAGCGCGGCACCGCTGGCAGAGGTGATCACCCCGACCTGGCGTGCCGGATCCGGCAGGGCCTGTTTATGGCTCTGCTCAAACAGTCCTTCTGACATCAGCCGCTGCTTCAGTTGCTCGAACTGCTGCTGCAACAGGCCATCTCCGGCGGGTTGCATGCTTTCGGCAATCAACTGGTAGTCGCCGCGCGGTTCATACAGCGTGATGGTGGCGCGCACCAAAACCTGCTGACCATTCTGCGGACGGAAGGTGGTGCGGCGGTTGCTGTTACGGAACATAGCACAGCGAACCTGGGCGCCATCATCCTTCAATGTGAAGTACCAGTGACCGGAAGAGGGCTGGGAGAAATTTGAGATCTCCGCGCTCAACCAGACCTGGCCCATTTCCATCTCCAGTAGCTTGCGCACTGTCGTATTCAGACGGCTGACGGTAAAAATATTGGCGGTTGGAGGTAGCGACATGTGATGAAGATCAAACTTTAAATCAGAGGGTTAATTAACCGATACTACATGGCTTACTCAGGGGATCAAGAGTTTTTCGTAAATAATGCTGGAGGCAATCGATTACGCCCTGTATAATGCCGCGGCAATATTTTACAAGTTCTCATTCACCCTGAGGTTGAGATATTGCCATGCTAAGAATCACTAAAGAAGCCCTGACATTTGACGACGTTCTGCTCGTTCCTGCACATTCAACTGTACTGCCAAACACGGCTGACCTCAGCACCCAACTTACCAAAACCATCCGTTTAAACATTCCTATGTTGTCCGCTGCTATGGATACCGTGACCGAAGCCGGTCTGGCTATTGCACTGGCACAGGAAGGGGGTTTGGGCTTTATCCACAAAAACATGTCCATTGAGCGCCAGGCTGAAGAAGTGCGCAAAGTGAAGAAACACGAAAGCGGCGTAGTCACTGACCCGCAGACCGTGTTGCCAACGACCGCGCTGAGCGAAGTGAAAGTTCTGACCGAACGTAACGGCTTTGCCGGTTACCCGGTGGTGAATGGCGAAAACGAACTGGTGGGGATCATCACCGGCCGTGACGTCCGCTTCGTGACTGACCTGAGCCTGCCTGTTTCTGCGGTGATGACGCCGAAAGATCGTCTGGTGACGGTGAAAGAAGGCGAAGCGCGTGAAGTCGTGCTGCACAAAATGCACGAAAAACGCGTTGAGAAAGCGCTGGTGGTGGATGACAGCTTCCACCTGCTGGGCATGATCACCGTAAAAGACTTCCAGAAAGCCGAACGTAAACCTAACGCCTGTAAAGACGAGCACGGCCGCCTGCGCGTAGGCGCTGCTGTGGGTGCCGGTGCCGGTAACGAAGAGCGTGTGGACGCGCTGGTTGCGGCCGGTGTTGACGTGCTGCTGATCGACTCCTCACACGGTCACTCTGAAGGTGTACTGCAACGTATCCGTGACACCCGTGCGAAATATCCAGACCTGCAAATCGTTGGCGGGAACGTCGCAACAGGTGCTGGCGCGCTGGCGCTGGTTGAAGCGGGTGTGAGCGCGGTGAAAGTGGGTATCGGCCCTGGTTCAATCTGTACGACCCGTATCGTGACGGGCGTCGGTGTGCCGCAGATTACTGCCGTTTCTGACGCGGTAGAAGCGCTGGAAGGTACGGGTATTCCGGTTATCGCTGATGGCGGTATCCGCTTCTCCGGTGATATAGCCAAAGCCATCGCCGCCGGTGCTGCTGCCGTGATGGTCGGTTCCATGCTGGCCGGGACTGATGAATCGCCGGGCGAAATCGAACTCTACCAGGGCCGTTCATTCAAGTCTTATCGTGGTATGGGTTCCCTGGGCGCGATGTCTAAAGGTTCGTCTGACCGTTACTTCCAGACCGACAACGCTGCTGACAAACTGGTGCCGGAAGGTATCGAAGGCCGCGTCGCCTACAAAGGCTACCTGAAAGCGATCGTACACCAGCAAATGGGCGGCCTGCGCTCCTGTATGGGGCTGACCGGCTGTGCTACCATTGACGACCTGCGCACCAAGGCTGAATTTGTGCGCATCAGCGGTGCGGGTATTCAGGAAAGCCACGTTCATGACGTGACCATCACCAAAGAGTCTCCGAACTACCGCATGGGTTCCTGATAACCCTGTACTGCACGCCCGGCTTCACTGCCGGGCGTTTTACTCGTAATCCCGAATTTGTACTACATCGCCTGGAATAGCCCAATGACGACGGAAAATATTCATAAACATCGCATCCTGATCCTCGATTTCGGTTCGCAGTATACGCAACTGGTTGCCCGCCGCGTGCGCGAACTGGGTGTCTACTGTGAACTGTGGGCGTGGGACGTGACCGAAGAGCAGATTCGTGGTTTTAACCCGAACGGCATCATCCTCTCCGGCGGCCCTGAAAGCACCACTGAAAACGACAGTCCACGTGCACCTGACTATGTGTTTAACGCTGGCGTGCCGGTTCTGGGCGTGTGCTACGGCATGCAGACGATGGCGATGCAGCTGGGCGGTAAAGTTGAAGGCTCCAGCGAGCGTGAATTTGGTTATGCGCAGGTTGAAGTACAGACCAACAGCGCCCTGATCCGCGATATCGAAGATGCGATCAGCCCGGCCGGTAAGCCGCTGCTGGACGTGTGGATGAGCCACGGTGACAAAGTGACGGCGATCCCGTCTGACTTCGTGACCGTTGCCAGCACCGACTCCTGTCCGTTTGCCATTATGGCTAACGAAGATAAGCGCTTCTACGGCGTGCAGTTCCACCCGGAAGTGACTCACACCCGCCAGGGTTTGCGTCTGCTGGAGCGTTTCGTGCTGGATATCTGCCAGTGTGAAGCCCTGTGGACCCCGGCTAAAATCATCGAAGATGCCGTTGAACGCCTGCGTGTGCAGGTGGGTAACGATAAAGTGATTCTCGGCCTGTCCGGCGGCGTTGACTCCTCTGTGACCGCGATGCTGCTGCACCGCGCGATTGGCGACCGTCTGACCTGCGTCTTTGTCGACAACGGCCTGCTGCGCCTGAACGAAGCAGAGCAGGTGATGGATATGTTTGGGGACCATTTCGGTCTGAACATCATCCATGTGAAAGGCGAAGAACGTTTCCTCGATGCACTGGCAGGCACAGATGAGCCGGAAGCCAAGCGTAAGATCATCGGCCGCGTGTTCGTTGAAGTCTTCGATGAAGAAGCACTGAAGCTGGAAGACGTGAAGTGGCTGGCGCAGGGAACCATTTACCCTGACGTGATTGAATCTGCCGCTTCTGCCACCGGTAAAGCGCACGTGATCAAATCGCACCACAACGTGGGCGGCCTGCCGAAAGAAATGAAGATGGGCCTGGTTGAACCACTGCGTGAGCTGTTCAAAGACGAAGTGCGTAAAATCGGTCTGGAACTGGGCCTGCCACACGCGATGCTGTTCCGTCACCCGTTCCCAGGCCCGGGCCTGGGTGTGCGCGTACTGGGCGAAGTGAAGAAAGAGTACTGTGACCTGCTGCGTCGTGCCGATGCGATCTTCATTGAAGAGCTGCATAAAGCCGACCTGTACAACAAAGTCAGCCAGGCCTTTACCGTCTTCCTGCCGGTTCGCTCCGTGGGTGTGATGGGCGATGGCCGTAAGTACGACTGGGTAGTTTCCCTGCGTGCTGTCGAAACCATCGACTTTATGACCGCACACTGGGCGCATCTGCCGTATGATTTCCTCGGCCGCGTTTCCAACCGCATCATCAACGAAGTCGACGGGATTTCCCGTGTGGTTTACGATATTTCAGGTAAACCACCGGCGACGATTGAGTGGGAATGATCCCTTCTTAACTGTCTTTTTATCTAGATAAATTATGCCATTGACGATGGAACTCACATCATCAATGGCATTTTTTTGCAGTCCAACTCGCAAATGTGATCATATTGAACAATACCATCAATGCGAGGTAGTTCTTTAAGGTATAAGGCTAATTTGTCTGTACCAGAGCTTCCTTAGCCAAGCGTTGCATGTTGAGTGAACGGGTGCTAAGGCCTGCCTTAGTGAAGCGATAGCGCATATACGCAGAGATGTCGTCCTCGTGTGAGGAAACGATTAACTGACGATTGCTGAACTCACAGCGAAGTAGGTCAGTCAGAGATGCAATGTTGACTTCATCCAGAGATTGGGATGGGTCATCGATCAGGATAAGGGGTACGCTCGAGTAAACTCGATTCAGCGAAAGGAAGAAGCCCAGGCTGAGCGCCGAAACTTGCCCGGAGCTCATCGACAGAAGCGCATCATACTCAGACTTTTCAGCTGTAAGGAATCTGAGCTCTTTACCATCTTTGCTTTCGATAAACAGACCCAAGCCTCGCTGATAGTTCTGAATAAGTCTTCCACTATAAATATGGAAAATTAGCTCAATTTCAGAAATCGTTTGTTCAGAGTAGCTGCGTTCTGTTTTCTCCAAGGTAGCCTTTAGGTTATTGACCTTATCTTTGGCAATCTGCGCCGCGTTGGTCTCACGCTGAATGACCTGTAGCTCATCAAGGCATTGTTTCAGCCTATTACTCTGCGCTTCGCTTGCCTTAGCAGCGACGTATAGCTCTTTGTCTTTCAGCGTTTGAGGCTCGATGATATAGAAGTCCTGCAGCTCACTGAAGGCAGCTGTAATGACCTTTCTCCAATCTTGCGGCAGAGGTTCTGTTTCAGCTGTTTTTTTGCCTCTTATGAAAGCTATCAAAGCCTGAGTCCTAGTGTCCACCACCTCCGCGTTTTCGGAGAACGAGTGGTTAAGCTGTAAACCTAAGGTTTGAAGCCGGGCGGCAAGTTGGGTAATTGCTGGCAGCCGAGCCTGATCACGGAGCAGGGCGTTGTGTAGGGTGCTGTTATACCCAAAGGATAACTGAGCTTCTCGGGACTGGATCTGAGCTTCAATCACTGTCAGCTCCGCAGCCATCATCCCTGTGAGATTTATTAGGGCCTGGCCGTCAGCGCTTAGCGCATCATTAATCTGCTTTGATCTGAGCTCAATCTTTTGTAGCATAGTTTTATGGGATTGCCAGTCAGCACCACACAATGGGCAATGCTGATCGTCGGCATTGACTTTAGCATGTTCAGCCACCAGTTCCGCTTTTAGACGATTCAGCTCTGCAGCGGCGTTGTTATTAGAGCTGCTCTTTTGCTGAAGCGCGTCACGTGTAACAATTTGCTCAAGGAACCATTCCAAGCGTCCTTGGCCCCATCTGGGAAAGCTTTTGGCCTCATCGGCCTTGATGAGTGTAGTGCCACGTTTGATGACCCCGCTCCATTTGAGCAGGTCGTTTAACTCTTTTTTGGTGACATCTAGGTCATTCAGCTTATTTAAATCATTGCCAAAACTTGCTAGGCTCTTCACCGAGTCCTTGTTAAGCTCGATATAATTTTCAATAGAATCGTTTTTATCCCTGATCTGTATCGCACTTTTAAGTAGAGCCAGTCTTTGAAGTCGCTGGATATTTTCGTTGTATTCACTGTGAATGTCCGCAGAGTAGGTGGGGAAGGGGGTTTCTTTGTCCCAGCCAGGTTGAAGCATTGCGGTGGAAATCTTTTTATATTCAATTGCTCCTAGGTCGGCTTGAATCATTCCCTTGAGCAATTTGGCTTCAGATTCTAACCTTGATAGATCAGCAGCACGTTTAGCATCACCAATAAACTTTGTCAGACGCAAAGCGATAGATTTACAGTTGTCAGTTTCTGCCTTGACGTCGCTAATGTTAAAGAGGTTGTTTAATGCCTCTTTACGCTTGTCTACTCGCGTATGTAGGAGCTGGTTTTGGCCTTGCTCCAAATAATTCAAGTATGAGAAGTTTTCTTTAAAATTTTTGCCAAAGACATCTTCAATAAAATTATCTTCTCGAAAATTTTCTGCTATGTAATCGTTAGAAGAAAATTCGGGTAGTTCGTAAAGCATGAGGTGGGTGAATTGGTCGGCACGATTGTTCGACTTCTCGTCAAAGTTTGCTGCGGAAGTATGCCTTGCTAGAACAAGTTTGCGCGAGCCATTGAAGAACTCTATCTTGATTACAAGGTCTTTATTCCCCGATCGGTTGTTCCAGAGAAGATTGTCATCATAATTAGTTCTTTTACCCATCATTAAGGTATTGAATAGATGACAAATCCGTTTTATACCTCCAGTTAGCAGTAGTTCGATGGCATCGAATATGCTTGTCTTGCCAAAGCCGTTGGGGCCATCGAGGGTCAGAAGTGATGAATCGCCGAAATCCAGATGGATTTGTTTGAAAGCCTTAAAGCTAGAAATCTCAATTTTGGAAATTTTCCAGTTCATCGGTAATCAACTCCTTAATTAAGTCTTCGATATTTATTTGGCCGTGTTTCTGTATGGTTTCATAAGTCTTGGTAAGGTCGGATTCAGCCACGGCCTCCCCAATTTGTAGGCGAAGTGGTACTAGTTCCACTTTGTTTATTTGGAGCGACAAGAAAGGTAGTTTGATGAATATTTTTGCAGCTGTGCTATATTTGGTGGCTGCTGTTGGTTCGTTTTTATATATGTCGAATTGTGTTTTATCTGATATTAATTTTTTTAGGTTGGCGAAGTCCAGGCCCTTAATAGCCTCCATTTCAGTGTCGCTATAATAAAGCACATATTTTTTGTAGAAGTGTGGATCTTCTTCGATTTCAAAAATATGTTCTTCGTGGTTCTTGAATTCTGCCAACTTGTCGAGATGATGAATGCAGATTAAGTCGCAGTTTTTTTTAAATGCTGGATCAGCTGTGAATGCTACCGGCGCGGACTGGTTGATAATAGCATTTAGATCTCCAGGTTTCATTAAATTGTCTAACCTGTGCAAAACTGCAAATCGGATCGCCGTACCGTTCTCCCGAACATAGAAGCCGGTTGTGTCGTTCTCATGTACTTTGGAAAAATCGTGTGCATCTAGAGCTTGGTGAATAATGTCAATGATCATTTAAGTCGAGCCTCTGCGTCGTCCTTTGTCAAAATGCTGATGCATAAACTTTTGGTGATGTTGCTATCGATGCGGTCTTGGTCATCAATGGAGATTTCATCGAAACAGTTTGTATATTTGGTATCAATTATGAAACTCTCGTTTGCCTTAGCTGCAATCAGATTGTTAAATTCGAATAAAAGCCTTCCTAGATCATCGTTATTTTTTATTTCGGCGATAATCTCAGATGTGCAGTATTTTTTGTCTGTTGGTTCTGGTAAATATAATGCTGTTGGTGCATAGAATTTATTATTGCTATCCAAATAATGTGGTAGTCTTTTTAAGATTGGCTCGGCATCAATCGTATGTAAGAGATCTGAGTATCTACGTATGTCTGAATTCTGAATGCGTGAGAATTTCTCTGAGGGCTTCATCAGTTGACAGAGTGTTTTGAAATCGCCGCCCTCAGAGAGCCTTATAAGCTCATATATACGTCTAGCTCTTTTGTAGGCAGTGTCCGACATACATGGGAGTGATTCAGTTAGTCTCTCTTCCAGATGAGTGTGGAGGCGTGCCTTCAACTCAATCGAGAAATAGTCTTTTCTTTCATACGGATTCGCGTCCGTTATATCTGCAAGAATATTTGCTGCAGTCACTCGGTGTTCGTAAGCTGCTTTACGCTGAGCATCACCTTCATTTTGTATTCTTGCGTGAATAGTTAGCGCTTGCGAGCTTATTTTTTCTGATAATAGGCAGTAATTTGCTTCTATCATGCTGTCATCAAAAAAAATTGTCTGGCGGACATAAATTTCTTTGATAATTTGCTTTGTCAGTTCTTCTATTTTATCAAGTTCGCAATGTCGAAATTCACCATA
The DNA here is from genome assembly GCF_045107195.1 of Erwinia sp. AnSW2-5. Taxonomy (NCBI): domain Bacteria; kingdom Pseudomonadati; phylum Pseudomonadota; class Gammaproteobacteria; order Enterobacterales; family Erwiniaceae; genus Erwinia; species Erwinia sp. AnSW2-5. The sequence goes on along the minus strand of NZ_JBJGXA010000003.1, from coordinate 56,756 downwards.
TGCATAGAATTCAACGCGCTCGTGATTGGTTGCCAAGTAATCACTATGATCATTTATGGGTTGGGATATGTGAAAATATCTTTTAATTCCTGCGATTCTATCTAGCTCTATACTAGCTGATTTTTCTAAAGCCTCTTTGTAGTTGCTGCGATAGTCGCCTATTTTTGCTTTAACTTGATGGGCACTAATTAGTTTTTCATTTTTGTAAATCGCGAAATCGTCTGTGCTATCTAGTTGTAGCTGGAATTCACTATCGCCTTGATTAATTAGCTTTAGGCAATGATACAGCGCCACTTTACCTTGATAGACAAATCCACTCCAAGTGGAAATTGCGCTATGCGGGTACTTACTTGCTTCCTGATCGCTCATGTTGACTCCTTTCACCACACAGTTATGCAGTACTTGAGTTGAGGGATGATATCACGGGGCGATCGTTTTTTTTAGTCTGATGCATGAACATGTAGGGGAACTCGATCACATAAAACCGCATCTGCCATGAGGAGATCGTTTAGCAATATCTGTTCTGCCGCAGTTAAGATGCCGAATATGGTTTTTAGAGTTAAACCAAGGTTGCTGGGATGCTAGTATTCCGCTTCAGTTGGTCCGCCCCCACATGCAGGGTTATAAGAACGATGCTCGCCGAAGTATGTCGCGAGGGCGATCCCGCCGAATGCACTGTCCTGTTGCTTCAGTAGCAAAGGATGAATGAATGGAAAGTTCACCATAGCAACGGTCGGTACGACATGGAGCGAGCGTGAATGAGACTGAATCTGTTGATCGATAAATCTGCATGGCTTGATTAGGCTGAACACATGACGTTGGACATTTTTGAGATGCCTCGCAACAGAAGACATAGTTTTATCGTTAATTTTTTAGTCATTATTCCCCAATGCTCTATGACACTTAAAGTCGATTTGTAAGTCTTTGAATGTTCATTAATTGACTGTAATTTAATGAGAAAATTGAGTTTTTTCGGTTTTTTTGTTAAAATTAACGGTGGTTTTAAAGGGGGTTTTTATGAAACTCGAATCTCGTATGCGTCAGTCGATCAATCGTCGTTCTGGCGTTGTGTTATCTCGATCGGACGTGGCTTCATTAGGAAGCCAGACTCAAGTCACACATGTGTTGAATTTGTTCGTAAAGAACGGGGAGCTTCTTCGTATTTCTCGTGGCGTTTACGCAAAAGCAAAAAAAGTGGCTGATAACAATATAAAAGCACAAGGAAGTCTTAATGTTATTATTCGTGAAGCGGCCGAAAAATTGGGTTTTGTGCTCCATCAGAAAAAGTTTTTCGTCACTAATGAAAATACTCTGACAGATGAAATTGTCGTTGAGACTGAAACGCCGAGAATAAAACGTAAATTTTTCATTAATGGCAAGACTGTTTTGTTTCGTTGTTACCACAGTAGACCTCGGGTTAGAGAAAATATTTTTCCTCTCGCTGAGATACTCCCCACTAAAGACGTTGCCCGTTATGTGTTAGAACTTGCGCGTTATCATAATGTTTCTTATTCCTATAATGCGATGGATCAGTGGGCTAATGCAGTGACTCGCTTGGCTGGTGACGAAGTTAAACATGATGGAATTGAAGATCTTCTTGTCGCTTTGAAACGTGCAGGAAAAATTTCCAAAAAAGACGTTGCTGTATTAGCTGTCAATTATCTGAGGGAGCGAAAGAAAAGTGTTTGATCCATTTAATGACTTTGAGCGATCTGGCTACCTACGAAACCTTTACGGAGAAAAAGATCCAGAAATTATTCGAGAACTTGAGCATACAATGTTTCGAGCTGGATTAGACGATGCTTTAGCTTACCTGGAGAGTCGCGGCACTCTGTGTTATCAGGATTTTTTGGAAGTTCATAAAATTCTGTTTCAGGAGTTTTATCCATGGGCTGGTCAAGATCGACAGATTACAGCACCTAATTGTTCTGTATCAAAGGCTGGCACGGTTTTCTGTCACCCTCAGGATGCGCGCCGGGCTGTTGATGAAGGATTACGCATAGGACAGGACAAGGATTCTATGTTTAAGCGTCCTGGAGACGTCATGGGTTTTTTTGCGTACGGTCATCCATTTCTCGATGGAAATGGGCGCACTATGTTGATTATCCATAGCGAACTTTGTCATCGAGCTGGTTTTTCGATCAATTGGCATCTGACTAATAAAATGGATTACCTAAAAGCGTTAAGCGCTGAGATTGAATCTCCTTTGAAAGGGCATTTGGACAGCTATTTAGAACCTTTTAAAGGGCAATCTCAAGACCGAGTATCTTGGGGCGAAACTATCCATGATCTTCAAGGTTTAGATGGGCAAAGCATTAAAAATACGGTTGATGGTGAGTACTCAGATAAGTTGGTGGCTGAGAAGTATCAATCGTTTGATTTTAATCGAGGATTGTGAAAAAAAGAGTGTCGTTATAGGTAAAAAATTCCTTCAAAGTGTGATGATAACTCATTTTTTTCTGAAAAATAAATTTTACCTTTACATTATTGATATTATGGTGGTGTTATTTTGTGTCAGGTTTTTTAGTTGCCACCGAAAATAATCATAATATCCCTTAAGTGTGTTTTTTAAAACCCTCTCCCTGTCTTTTAGTATTTAATTTTAATGTGAATCTTATTGGTGTATTCACTATATTTTTTTTATAATTAAATTGATGTTGATCAATATCTGAAATTTTTAGGGGTTTTATATATTGCTACAGGTTTTTAACTAACCTGTTCTTGATAGATATGATTATGAAAAACCCACACTTTGGAGATAGGAATGGAAACTTATAAAGATATAGACAACGATTCTGGTGTTGTTGGATATGAAATCGGTGATCAATCTATAGAGGTTTGGTTCTCTGGTACAGCCAGAAGTTATACATATAGCTATAATGTTGCTGGTGCTACTCATGTCGAAAATATGAAAAAGCTTGCAAGGAATGGCGATGGTTTAAATGCTTACATTAACAAATTCGTGAAATTTAAATACGATCGTTGATTTTATATAAATGGCGGCTGATTATAGTCGCCAACTCCGGCAGTGTTTTCCTTCCCGCTTCAATACATCCATTTCTCCACCACGGCATCGCCCAGTCGTTCACGCAGCAGTTCTTCATTGTCCTCTTCGCCATGCACTTCCAGCAGGCACTTGAACATCAGGATATCCAGATACTGGCCCACGTCGGGAAACATCTGCGTCAGCATCGGCGAGCTGTCGTGATCGAAGTACCACACCTCGCCCGTTTCACTATGGAAGCACCACATATTGCCGTTGCCCAGATAGTCACCGAAGACAACCAGCTTATTGACCAGTGACCACTGTGCGTCGGCATCAGGCGCACCGTCCAGAATATCCGTAATGCCGGGATAGGCGCTGTGCAGCGGTTCGATGGTGGCGTATTTTGCGGGTGCCACGCTGCACAGCGTTTCTGCCAGGTCCAGGGTGCCAATCTGCTCATGATAGGTGCGCAGTAACGAGGGGATTGTGCAGCCCAGGCGCTGTTCAAGTGCGTCGACCTCTTCTGGTTTGACCGGCGTGAGAGGCGAAGGGTTTTCCCATTGGTCGAGCCAGGCCAGTGTGCAGTCACGCCACCACTTCAGTCTTGCCGTGTCGTCGGCAAATTCCGGCAAGATAAGCTCAGTCGTCATCACTAAGCTCCCGTAGCATCGGGCAGGCCACGGACCTGGATAGGCTCTCTGACGGCATTGGCCGCGAGTAACCGTAGCAGCGCGGAAATCGCAGTGTCAGTCAGCTCATGTCCCTTGGTGAGCACCATTAAACCGTTTGTGGTCAGGATATCTTCATCGACCACCCAGCCCGGTACCAGATCACGAATCCGCGCCGAACGCACGCCAGTCGCGTTCGCGCGAAAGTCAGACAAAGATTTAATGATGTACTCGGGGATAGGGGGCCGCGCTGCACGCAGAACATCCCAGGGGTGATCGAGGTTCTCGCCCCGGGTGATGTGCCGTTGCAGTTCCAGCGCGGCACGCAGTAGCTGCGCGCCACGAATCACCTCCGTGGGGGCACTGATTGGCGCTTCTATCGCCTGATGACGAATAATCTCGGCGACCCGTTCCAGGCGTGGAATACCCGCGACCAGACGACTGGCGACCTCCGGGTGCTCCTGAAGGAGCTTTTTCTCATCGGCAGTGAGTTTTCGCTGGGCGGCATCGGCCTGCATAATATCGGCCGGGATGCCCACACAGCCGATCTGGCTTAAAGAGGCCGCGATGGTGTAAATCCATTCGTCAGCCCACCCCAACTTCGGCAGGGCATGTTGAACACAAGATTGGGCAAAAGCCGCACGCTGGAAGGCCCAGGGAGCGACCATCGCCAGCACTTCCGTCATCGTTTTGACGGAGGCGGTCAGGGTGGTTGCCAGTAATTCCTTTTCTGCGCGCACTAAACGGTACTGATTGACGGCATCATTCAGGGCCGAAAACAGATCCTCGCGTGGACAAGGCTTGCAGAGATAACGAAAGATGGCCCCCTTGTTGATAGCAGCGATGGAGGACTCCACGTCGGCCTGTCCCGTCAGGAGGATGCGTACACTGTCAGGGGAGACTTCACGCACTTTAGCGAGGAAGGTCGCCCCATCCATACCGGGCATGCGCATATCTGACATAATCACGGCAAAAGGTTCGCCCCGGGCTACGGCGTCCAGCCCTGCATCACCACTTTGGGCGACCACAACATCGAATTCACCAAACAGATTGCGCTCCATTGCGGCAAGGACATTGGGCTCATCATCTACGCACAGCACCCGGGGTAAGGCGGTTTCAGTCATCGAGATTTTCCTGCGAATGGGTGAGCATCTCTTGCCACAAGGGCAGTTGATCCAGCACACCAGTGTGGTCGAGATAGTCCGTATCAGGGACAACGTTATTAGCAAGAGCGACCGCGACGTGAACGGTACCGATTACGCCGAAGTGTTGGTCCAGGGAAAGCGCAGGTTGCACATGGTTGGCTACGGCCTCCACGATATCGATGGGCAAGCCCCATAACGCCAGCAGATAGGCACCTACTGCAGCATACAGCGGAATATTCCCACACGTGGTTGCCATCATATACGCAGGTTCCCTCATTTCAGGGATCAGAAGCGCGATGCGGGCAAGCAGTGCTGCCGTGGATTCCACGCCCTGATGGTTTGAAAAGCGTGCCGCTAGCGTGGAGGCGAGCAAAGCATGCCTCTGTAGCTGTTCGACATAAGGATCTGTCCCGGCTTCAGAAAAGATCTGAGAGGCGAGAACGAGTAATTTCACTTGTTCCAGCCCTAAATGGGTGATGGCGTTGCCGATGTCATGAATATGATTGCCTCTGGCGAAATAAGCGGAATTGGCCAGCTGCATAATTTTGGCACTCAGGGCCGGATCGCTTCCCAGAAGTGCGGCAATGTGTCGGGTATCGCTGTTGGGACTGGCCATCAGACGACTCACTTCGGTAAACACTTTTGGGGCAGCAGGCAAGCGGTTGATACGGCCTACGATCTCGATCACCGCAGGATCCTGAAACATATCGCGCAGGGAAAGTGCACTGCCTACCATGGTAAGCAGCACCGAGCTGTCGCAGGGTTTTGACACAAAACGGTGCGCGACATCAAGCATTCGCAGGGTGGCATCGGGGTCAGAGTAACCGGAAAGGATGATACGTATCGTACCTGGCCAGCGGCTGCGTACCTGGCTCAGCAATTCTGCACCATCCATAAACGGCATGCGCATGTCGGAAACCACCACGTCAGCCGGTATCTCTTCCAGCAACTTCAGCGCTTCGTGGCCGCTGCCGGCAAAGCGGCATTCCCAGTCGGTATCCTGCATCACCAGGGCTCTTTCAATACCTGATAATACGCGGCTTTCATCATCGACAAACATCACTTGCATTACGGCTATTCCTCTGTCTGGCACTGAAGAGGTAACTGCAGGATAAACGTGGTACCTACGCCGACTTCCGATTCACAACGGATCTGCCCGCCATGTTTGTCCACTACGGTGGAATAAACAATCGCCAGCCCTTGCCCCGTCCCTTTACCTACCGCTTTGGTGGTGAAGAAGGGATCAAAAATGCGGTCGCGAATGGCAGCAGGAATGCCTGAGCCATCATCTGTGACCCGGATCACCATCGATTCACCCAGTTGTGCAGCGGACACCGTAATCAGGCCTTTTTCTTTGACTCCTTCCTGAATAGTGTCCGCAATGGCGTGTGCAGCATTAACCACCAGATTGAGAATAGCCTGGCCAATCATGTCGCGTAAGCAGGGCAGTGGCTGCAGGTTATCTTCGAAGTGTGTTTCGAGCTCCGCTATATATTTCCATTCATTGCGGGCAACGGTGACCGTGGTGTTGATGACGTCACGGATATCAACCCGTTCTTTCTCACCTTGAGAAGGATGAGAAAATTCCTTCATGGCGGAGACGATTTTGGCAATATGCCCCAGCCCTTCCAGGGATTCATCGAGAGCACCCGGGATTTGGCGTCGTAGAAAATCCATTTTAGAACGTTTGAGAGTGGCATCGAACTCTGCCACTGCGGGATCGTCAGCCAATTTCACACGAGCGGTGTCAGCCAGCGTCAACGCCGCATCCAGCAGGTTGAGCAGCGACACCGTCGCATTTTTCACGAACCCCACGTTGTCCGATACATACTGGGTAGGGGTATTGATCTCGTGAGCAATGCCCGCAGCGAGCTGGCCTATCGACTCCATCTTTTGCGCCTGAAGCAGCTGAGTCTGGGCAAAGCGTAACTCAATCAGGGCTTTTTCCAGCTCATGGCGTTCATTTTCCAGCTCCAGCGTCTTGCGGGCGACCACTTTCTCAAGGCCGACGTTTTGTTCCAAAATCGCAAATGGTGTGGAGTGGTTGTGCCTTGCCTCCCGGACTATGCGGCGTTTAAGCACATCAATCGTCTTGTCGCGCGCGGTGAGCTTGCGTTGATAGTCTTCAGTAGACAGAGGCGTGACAGGCATTGAGGGGAATGTGTTTTCAGACATTGTTTTTCCCTCCAATGGCTATGCCGGTGAAGGTCTGGTTAACGTGCAACCCGTTGTACTGCTCACCATAGGTTGAAAACCCGACGACACGATTCTCTACCATCACCTCGCCAATCTGTTGCTCAAGGCCTTCCTGCTCAAACTGCAGCCGACGCAGAATACAATCGCAGCCGATGATGACAGCAGGTTCGGAAATGGTTTCGTTAACTTTGGCAAAGGCCTGTCTTAATGTCTCCACGGGATCTTTCGCTTCACCGATGGCGACAATCAAACCTTCTTCAATAGCGCAGTAACACGTCAGGGAGAGATCTTCGTTGATTTTCTGGATTGAACGGACGTAAGGTTCGTCACCGAAGGAAAGCACCAGCGGGTTACGCGAAAACACGGTCGGCGTCAATTCCGCTACTGTTAACCCGAGAGCTTCTGCATACACCTGGGCTGCTGGTTCACCGTTTATTTCCAGGATAAGCCGCTTCTCTGGGTCAGCCTCGGTGATGATCAGTTCGACATCACTGGGTTCGAAATGCTGGACCTTGAAGGTGGCAACGGGGGAATGGGTTTCGACAACGGCAAAGACTGCGGCGTTAGAAATAAAATTCCCGTTGCCATCATAGACGTGCGTTTTTTCGAATCGCAGGTCATCGCCAGCGGAGCCACCAATGATCGGTACGTTCCCGATTTGCTGATAGAGGTTGGCGACCAGATGCTCCTCGGCCATCGACAGGCCGTCAACCAATAACAAGCCGAAGCGCTGCATATTGGGCCTGGCCTCAGTATCACAACGGATCGCTTCAGCGATCTCGGCGGTCACCCGACTGTACTCAGCCAAAGGATGGATCATAAACGAGTGGGTTCGAAACCCTCCTCCCAATCCAAGCCCGACCAGACCGGAGTGTTGGAACCCCCCCGTACCAATCTGGCCTGATGATGTACAACCGACACAGGGACAGGAGAAAGCTTTTTTCATTTCTTGCCCCAACACCTCGAGGTCGTAATCAGGTGAACAGAAGAAAATGAGCGTGTCGATGTCTTGCTTGCCTAACTGATTGGCAAATTCGGCAACCGCCGCGATCGGATCTTGCAACGCGCTGCTGGCATAGATGAGCTGACTATTCACGACGATTTCTCCTGATTGAAATAAGAAACATTCGCCTGGCATTGGGAAGGATTTGATAAGAGAATCTGTCAGATAATTCTGTAAAGCCAGACTAGGACTTTGTGGTTAAAATAGCAAACAGGCAAAAAAGTCTTATCCGTTTTTGCTATGCAGAATGGCAACCTATTCCGCTTTGCATTTGCTTAAGTCGGAGTGGATATCATTGGTCATTTTTTTAAAGGGGCATGTCCTGACAGGGAGTTTGAGTTAGAAAGATATTTTTGTTTGAGAAATGTTATTAATGCTTCTTAAGACGGATGTGCCGGAATATCAGGGTCGGTGCAGCGATGACATGAAAAAAGAGTCTGGCAGCATGATAAGAAAGAGGCTGCCATTCGACATCAAGCGAGGATCCTCCCCACTATGTTTTCACTGAAAGCACTGAGCCTGGTGTTGCTTTGTATTACGTTGCTGTCGCTGGGAGCAAGCCTGGCGCAGGCCACGCGCCATAATGACGCGGGCGCTCAGGGATGGGCGACGGCGCGGCGCGATGCTTCCGGGCAGGCGCCCGATCCGCAGCGCTATGCCAGGATGGCGATTGTGCAGGTTTATGCGGCCCCCACCTACGGCTGGAAAGGGGCGGTGGCAGTGCATCCCTGGATTATCTACAAACGTGCCGGGGAGACGCGTTACACCCGCTATGAGGTGATCAGCTGGGGCAGCGACGATAAAGTGCGGCGTAACCGCAATCTGCCGGATGCTTACTGGTATGGCTCACGTCCTCGCCTGCTGGTGGAGCATCGTGGGGCAGAAGCTGAAGCGATGATCCCTGGGATCGTGGCGGCGATTGCCTCTTATCCCTGGCCGCAAACCTATCACGCCTGGCCTGGCCCCAACAGCAACACCTTCCTGGCCCATATTGGCCGTGAAGTGCCCGCGTTAAAGCTTAATCTGCCCGCCAATGCGATTGGCAAAGATTACCGTTCGCTGCTGAACCCCATCGGGTTGCCGCCTTCCGGGCGCGGATTGCAGGTGTCGGTGCTGGGCGTCGCTGCCGTCACGCTGGGCGCAGAAGAGGGATTTGAAATCAATGTGCTGGGGCTGAATCTGGGGCTGGGGTTCTCTCCTTTACAGCTGCGCTTACCCTTTATCGGTGGCCTGGGCAGCGATAATCTGCAAAAAGAAAGCCCCGAAACCTGACATTGCGCCCTGTCGCCACAAATTCCCGCCGTCCACCACAAAATGAATAGAGTCACGAAAGTTGTCAATTGACAACTTTCGTGTGAGGTTCGATACTGGCAGAAATATCGCTGCCAACAATTTGAACGCAATGGAAGGAATAACTTGCCATGGAATACACCTTCACACTGAAATATCAGTTAACCGATCAGGCTGGAACGAGTGATGTACTGGTTGAACGGCTGGCTGAGGCGGGCTGTGACGATGCGCTGATTGGTCTGGGCATTCCAGGGCGTATCGCGCTGGAGTTTATTCGTGAAGCATCATCAGCGCAGCAGGCGATGGAGAGCGCACTGGAACAGATCCGTAGCGTGCTGCCGGATGCCCGGCTGTTTGAAGTCTCACCCGATTATGTCGGGTTAACGGATGTCGCTGATCTGATAGGCGTTACCCGGCAAAATATGCGCAAGCTGATGCTGGCGCATTATCTTACCTTTCCGGCACCGATCCACGAAGGGATTGCGACGATCTGGCATCTTGCTGATGTGCTGACGTGGCTGGAAAGCCGGGGCGGCTACCGCGTTCCTGAGAATGTTCAGGAAGCGGCAGCCGCTGCGTTAAACCTCAATCTTAGCAACGAGATTCTGCGGCACCGCTCTCAGCCAGATACTCTCTGACCATTTCATCAAATGATTCATTAGCCTGGAAACCGAGCTGGCGCGCATAGCTCGCGTGGAAGTCACCGGGCCAGGAGTTAACGATGTTAGCGATGGTCTGGTCTGCCTGGTAGCGTATGTGCGACAGCACGCCAGCGCTATGGATGCGGCTAAGCGACGCCAGCATCTCCTCCACCGTAACGGACAGGCCGCACAGGTTAATGACCCTGCCTTTGTCCAGCGCATCACTGTTCAGTTCATGGCCGAGGATCAGCGCCTGGACGGCCCTGGCCGGGGACATCAACCACAGGCGTGTAGCCAGGCTGACCGGGCAGGTCGCGCTCTCCCCGTTGAGCGGTTCGCGAATGATGCTGCTGGCGAAACTGGAGGCGGCAGTATTGGGTTTACCAGGGCGTACAACAATAGTTGGCATACGCAGGCTGCGGCCATCGAGAAATCCTTTGCGGCTGTAGTCAGACAGCAACAGGTCGTTCATCGCTTTCTGAGTGCCGTAGGAGCTTTGCGGCATCCACACCTGGTCGTCAGGCACTTTCTCGGGCAGTTTACCGCCGAACACCGCGACGGAGCTGGTGGTGACCAGCCGCACACACTGCGGCAGTGCGCGCAGTCTTTCCATTATCTGGCGCGCGCCATCAACGTTGATTTTCATGCCAAGATCGAAATCCTGTTCCGCCTGGCCGGAAACCACCGCCGCCAGGTGAAAGACCGAATCGGTCTGTTCACCAATCAGCGTTTCCAGACTGCCAGGCTGACTGATATCACCGCATTGCACCGAAAGGCGCGGATCGTCGATGCCCTCAAGGGGCGCGATATCAATCGCGGTAAGCCGTTTAATGGCTTGTGGTTGTCCGTGCGCGTTATGCAAGCAGCCTTTAGCCAGCAGCGCCTGCACCAGTTTTTTTCCCAGAAAACCGGCAGCGCCGGTAACGACAATATTCATACTGTGCCTCGTATAGGTTAGCGGTTGACGATGCGACCGGGGATCAAAAAGATCGCCGCTGCGCCCACGAACAGCGTGCCGGAGATAATCAACATGCCGGTCAGGGTGGAGTGCGTGAGATCGGTCAACAGGCCCATCAGCCAGGGGGCGACAAAGCCGGCCAGGTTACCAACAGAGTTAATCAGCGCGATGCCGATAGCCGCCATGGTGCCGCCAAGAAAGGCCGTTGGCAGGCTCCAGAACAGGGGAAGGGTGCTTAACCCACCGGCTGCGCCCAGCGTCAGACCAACCATGGCAATCCACAGGTTGTTGCTGTAGATCGCCGAAATCACCATGCCGACGCCGCCGATGATGGCAATGACGGCAAGATGCCAGCGGCGCTCGCGATGTTTGTCGGCGCTGCGTGCGGCGACCATCATGGTTATCATGGCGGCGGCATAAGGGAGGGTTGTCAGCAGACCGACGGTAAACACATCCTCAACGCCTGCGTTGTGTACCAGCGTAGGCAGCCAGAAGCTGACGGTATAAAAACCGGCAATCAGGCAGAAGTAGATAAACGTCAGCAGCCACAGCCTGCCGTTGCACAATACGTTGTGCAGGGTTGCCTGTTCCTCTGACGGCGAGGACGGGCACGCATCCTCCTTCAGGCGGCTTTTCAGCAGCGCTTTCTCCTCGGCACTCAGCCAGTGAGCCTGTTCCATGCGGTCGGGCAAAAGCCACAGCACCAGTAGCCCAATCAACAGTGACGGCACGCCCTGAATAATAAACAGCCACTGCCAGCCCGCCAGACCGTGAGCATGATGGAAATAAGCCATAATCCAGCCGGAAACCGGGCCACCCAGCAGCCCGGACAGCGGAACGGCGGCGGCAAACAGCGCGAACATTTTCCCCCGGCGATACGAAGGGAACCACAATGACAAATAGAGAATCACCCCGGGGTAAAACCCGGATTCGGCCAGGCCAAGCAGAAAACGCACGGCATAAAACTGAAATGGCGTGGTGACCAGTGCCGTTAGCGGCGCGATGATGGCCCAGGAGACCAGCAGGATTGCCAGCAGTCGACGCGCACCAAACCGATGCAGCGCCATATTGCTCGGCACCTGAAAGAAGAAGAAACCGATAAAGAAAATACCTGCGCCCAGTCCGTAAACGGTTTCAGAAAAGGCGAGGTCGCTCGACATCTGGAGTTTAGCAATGCCGACGTTAATACGATCGAGATAAGCAAAGATGTAGCTGACGGTGAGGATGGGCAGGATGCGCCAGGCGGCACGTTTCCAGGCCTGCTCTTCCGCATCGCTGATAATCTGTGGCGGAGCAGGAACCGCTGTTGATGGATTCATAGGACTTCCTTTGTCGCGTAGAGTGCGGAGACATCCTTTCTTCAGGCAACAGTTGTCCTGCTCCGGTTATCACGGGATAAACCCGTGACCAGAAGAGGCAACTGAACAGAAGGATTGTTGTTTTTTGTTAGACTAGGGACAGCGAAGGAGAAAATCTGCGCAATAAATCACATCATTAACCATGAGTTATCATTTTATAACAAAATACGTAATGTCTTATTCATCAGTGCAACAGGAAGATCGTCGCCAGCCCGAGGAAGATAAAGAAGCCGCCGGTATCGGTCAGCGCGGTGATCAGCACGCTGGAACCAACCGCCGGATCGCGTTTCATTTTGATCATCAGTAGTGGGATCAGAACACCCATCAAAGCGGCCAGCAGCAGGTTAAGCAGCATCGCCAGCATCATTACGCCGCCAAGCGCCGGGTTACCGTACATCGCCCAGGTGACGCCGCCCATGATCCCGCCCCAGCACAGGCCGTTAATCAGCGCCACGCACAGTTCACGTCCAATCAGAAACGTAAAGTTCCCCGGCTCCACCTGGTGAAGCGCCAGCGCACGCACAATCATGGTGATGGTCTGATTACCGGTGTTGCCACCAATCCCGGCGACAATCGGCATCAGCGCGGCCAGTGCCACCAGTTGCGAAATCGTGTGCTCAAACAGGCCAATAACGCGTGATGCAATAAAGGCAGTACACAGATTGATTGCCAGCCAGGCCCAGCGGGTGCGGACTGATTTTCTCACCGGGGCGAAGATCTCCTCGCCCGGATTCACGCCACCCATTTTACGAATGTGGCTGTCGTTCTCTTCGTTGACCAGGTCGACCACATCCTCAATGGTGACGCGCCCCATCAGTTTGCCTTTGGCATCAATAACGGCAGCAGAAATCAGGTTATAACGTTCGAAGGAACCGGCTGCCTCTTCGGCTTTATCGTCGATCAGAAAAGTGGTCGGGCGATCGTTCATCACCTCATGCACCCTTTTGTCAGGCGTATTGAGCAGAATTTCCGTCAGCGGCAGCTCACCCAGCAGGCGGTTATTTTTATCGGTGATAAACAGTTTATCGGTGCCATCGGGAATGGACTTTCTCCGGCGCAGGAAACGTTGCACGGTAGCCAGGGTGACATCGGCGCGCATGGTGACCAGCTTGAAGTCCATAATGCGACCAACGCGGTCGCGGTCGAAATGCATCACATCCAGAACGCGTGAACGCAGTTCCGGGTCAAGTGACGTCAGCAGGCGTCCCGTTAAGTCGCGCGACAGATATTTGGCAATATAGGCCTGTTCATCAATATCCAGAGGCGCGATAGCGCGCAGCAGGTCGCGGTCGCTCATCTCCTCCGTCAGGCTTTCCCAGACGTTTTCGGATGCCTCAACAAGCACCTGACCACGGCGGTCATTACCAATCAGTCGCCACAGCGCCAGGCGCTCATCTTCCGGCAGCGCTTCCAGCAGGTCTGCAATGTCGGCGGCATGCAGCAGGGGAAGGGTGTGCTTAATCTCGTCAACTTGCTCACGATGAACCTCAGCTTCGGCTGGCGATTCACGCAGCGGGCGTTCATGTAACGTGTCGACAAGATCGCTGTCATTCAGCAGGAGATTAAGAATACGGCTACGAATTTCGGCCAGTCGCTGAACATGGGAAGGTGCTACAGACATACAACATCCTTTTGTCTGGCTAAAAAAAGAAGAAGACGAAATGAAGTTACAGTCTAGCGGATTTCAGACATAACTAATCGGCAAAAGCTCCGAAAAGCATCTGCTTATTATTGCCACCGGGTTGTGGCTACTTATCGTTTACGACGGTCGTGGGGATCGCAGGGGCGTTTTTTTTCTGCTGGTGATGCTCGATAGCACCGGGAACGACATAAATCAGCCGTCCTAACAAAATGATAAAACTGACCAGCAAAATGACCCGGGTCATGCGTCCGGTTTTCTGGCGTTTTCTAAATGACATAGCGCTGTTCACGCAACATTTCCTGTGATTAGCCCAAATGGGCGATGTGTAATTTACGCACAGCGGGCTACCGAGGTCAATGGGATAAAGATATTGTGATAACGACGGGGATGTGGCTAATAGATTCATTTAGTTAACATCGTAGCGAATACGCTCTCCTTTTCTTCCGCATTAATTGTCATTAAATTGATCTAGATTAATTTATGATGGAGTGTTGCTCTTACATTATTGCAACATTTCATAAGATCTTTTCGTTCATAAGCATTTCGATGGCTGATATTTTTGAATACAAATGCAAAAACCCCACTTAAAACACATCCTATCCCAATGAAAAAAATTGCTCTTTTTAAGCGCCTTGTCAACCGTTGGTGGGGATTACCCATGATGCTGGCGCTGTTGCTCATGCCATTGTCGTCCTCGCTATCCGTCAGGCTGTGGATCCCTGGCGGCTATGTTTATCTTATCTACCTGCCTCTGGCGATGATGATTGCCCTGTTAATGGTTTTTGACTGGGCTGCTCTGCCCGGCATTTTCATGGCGCTATGTGTTCACTATTTTTCCCGTTATACCTGTTTGCAAGCCGTGTTGATTATCTCCATATTCCTTGCCACGTTGATGCTCTGCTGGTGGGGGTACCGTAGTCAGGAGAGGGTGCGCTGGGGGATCAGTTTTGGTGAACTGTATCTGGCCTCGGTCCGTCTTTTTTGGCTGGCATTTGCTATGCCGACGGTGTTTATTTTGTTGAATCAGCTGATGATGCCGTTGGGAATTTTACCGAAAAACAATTCGGTTTTTGCCCCTGACCCTTTTTCATTGCATACCCTGCTCAACTATCAATCGACGCTGCTGGCCTCGCTTGCCCTGTCGCAGTTGTTTTATTTTTTGATTCGCATTTTGCGCACTCCCCGGTTTTTATCCATTTTTATCGATCGCTGTAAGCGGCAGTGTTCTCCCTCGGTCACACGCCATGAGTGGTTGATATGGCTGGTGATGCTGATGACGTCACTGATGATGCTGACGCAGTTGAGGTCCAGCCCGGAGAATTTGCTGACTACTGAGTATGGCGTGCCTTTTTTATTGCCGCTGATGCTGTGGGCCGCTCTGCGTTTTGGCTATCTCTTTACTTCCCTCAGTTGGGGGGTATTGCTGATGGCGCTGTACCAGTATCACGATCGTTTTATGAGCGCCTCGGTGGAGCCGCATGACTTGGCAGTGGTTTCTGCTAACCTCCTGGTGTTCACGTTAACGATTTTACTGATGTCGGCCATCAGTACCCGGCAGCGTCGACTGCTGGCTAAGGCCCGTGAAATGGCGCTCACCGATCCGGTCATTGGTTTGCCGAATTTGCGTGCTTTAAGCAAGGATCTGGCCGTGAGTTCCGGTTCTGCGCTCTGTTTTTTGTGTATTCCTGATCTGGATCGCCTGAGCCGAACCTATGGTTTTCAACTGCGTATCCAGTATAAACGTAGCCTTGCTGTCCATCTCCAGCCCTACCTGCTTCCTGGAGAGGATGTTTATCAGCTTCCTGGTTTCGATTTAGTCTTACGTCTTGAGAATGCAGGGCATCAGTCACGCATCGAAGGGATTGAAGCCCGCCTGAAGGATTACCATTTGAGCTGGGATGGCCTGCCAATTCACCCTGATGTCGGGATCAGCTACTGCTCGGTTACTCCGCCAGTGCTCCATCTGTACGAACTTTTGGGTGAGATGAGTGCGATGGCACAAATGTCATTGCGCAGCGGTCACGCAGAAAATATGCAGCAGACTCAAAATGTGCCGGTACAAAGGCAAATCACGGAAAAAGTGGCGATGCTGCATGATATCCAGCAGGCATTGCAAAACGGTGGTTTTCATCTGATGGCGCAAAAGATAAAGGGGATTCGTGGCGACGATTATTATGAAGTCCTGCTGTTCATGGTGAATGCGCAGGGTGAACACATTAAACCCATGCATTTTCTGTCCGTGGTGCGCGAGTTCGGCCTGACGTGGGAAGTGGACAGTATGATGCTTGACCAGGCACTGGCATTTATCCATCGTCACCGGGAAAAAGTGCCAGGGATTCGTTTTGCGGTCAATTTTTTTGCTGCAACGTTATGCCGCCCACAGTTCGTGGAAGATATTGAGTCTCGTCTTAAAGTGAATGATATCGAGCCGTGGCAGCTAATTGTGGAAGTGGAAGAGTCGCCAATTCTTAGCGATCACAGCTGGGGGAATCGTTCTATTGCTCAGCTGCGCCATCTTGGCTGCCGGGTAGCGATTGACGATTTTGGTAAAGGGTATTCCAGCTATTCGCGTCTGAAACTGATACAGGCCGATATACTGAAAATCGATGGCAGCTTTGTGAACAATATGCTGGATAACAGCCTGGATTATCAGATTATACAATCGATCTGTGCTGTCGCGCGGCTGAAGCGAATGCAGGTGGTGGCTGAGTGCGTTGATACAGAAGATACTGCCGAAGCACTGCGTAAGCTGGGTGTGGATTACTTGCAGGGGAATATCGTGGGTTCGCCGATACCGTTATATGAGCTGGCCTCTGTACACACAGTGGCCAGCTCATCGGTCAGACCTTAACCATTGACTTCTGTGCCAGCAGCGTGGCAAAACGCAGGGAAATGCGTTGGCCATTTTCATCGGTTCTGTGCAGCTGGCCGATATCTTCATTGTATTTGACGATATGCCATTTACGGTAATAGTTGCTGAGTTCACCTGACTGAAAGGCGAAAGGAAAACCCTGGTTGCAAGGATAGTCACTGGTGTCCATCGCGGCCACGATCAGGTTATAACCGTCCCGTACCGTGCTGGCCTGCATATCTGCAATCAGCTGCGGGATGGTTTCAGGCTGCAGGAACATCATCACTACCGTTGACAGCACCAGGTTGTAAGCGCCGTTAAAGCGCAGCTGGTTGAGGTCCTGCTCAGCGGTATGAATGCCGCTCAGGTTTTCTGCGGCGATAATCTGATCAAGCTTTGCCAGGCTGGCCGGATTTTTATCCCATGCCGTCACCTCAAAGCCTTTGCTGTTGAGATACAGCGTATTTCGTCCGCTGCCGCAGCCGACATCCAGCGCTTTACCGCCGTCAATTAAACCTAAGGCTTCCACCACTTCAGAATGAGGCGCGGTAAGCCCGTATTGCTTGCTGAAATCTCTTTCCGGATGTTGAGTCATGATTTTCAGTTCATCATTTTCAGTGTGTTATGCCAGTGGCTGACCAACAATAAGGCCGCCTGCGCGATGATATGCGCAAGCGTGGCCATTTTCCCGATAACGCTTAGCTCTCTTCCTGAATGGTCAGTTGCCAGCCAGTGACATCTTTCCAGTACGTCTGCTCACGTTCTAAATCCAGCTGAACCAGGTTGTTCTGGCTGAAGTAGCCCGCCGGGAACGTCAGGGTCCAGTTGCCATCGTCGGTTTGCAATTGAAGACCGCTCGGCTTGGTGGTCGCCTGGCGTTGATTGTTCAGCAATGTTCCCAGACGCAACAGGAAGACCAGCGGCAGGAATTGCTTACGTTTAAACAGCGTAAGGCGCGGCATATCTTCCACCTTCACGCCTTTGCGGTGGTAGCGTACCAGCGTGGCCAACAGCGTTTGTTGATCCTGATTAAACCCCGGGAGGTTGGTGTTTTGCAGGATATAAGCGGAATGCCGCTGCATACCGCTGTGGTTGATCGTCAGCCCAACTTCATGCAGCAGCGCCGCCCACTTCAACAGTGCGGCAAGCTGCGGGTTCGCCTGCCGGGTATTCTGTTCGCGCCATTGTTCGTAGAGTGACTCTGTGGTTTCCAGCACCCTGCGCGCCTGATCGCTGTCGATGGCGTAATGGTTCGCCAGGCTCTGGGCAGTACGGCTGCGAATATCCTGATGACGGAAGCGGCCTTCCATTTCATACAGCACACCTTCACGCAGCGCGCCATCTGACAGGCGCAGTTCGCGGATCGCAAGAGCATCAAACACGCCACAGAGAATGGCAAGGCCAGGAACAAACACGCCTTTACGCTCGTCAGAAAGACCGGGCAGGCTGAGGGCATCAAACGATTTGTGTTTGATCACCTCGGTGTACAGCATTTCAAGGCGCTCTGGGGTGATCAGTTTTTCTTTCTCTCCCATCGCCAGCAGCACTTCGCAGGCTGCTTTAATGGTGCCAGAGGCGCCCAGCGCAAACTGCCAGCCCATCAGACGGTACTGCCACGCCAGGGTTTCCAGTTTTTGCACTGCCGCCAGCCGGGCGCGGTTAAAGTTCTCTTTACTGATGACGCCGCCAGGGAAATACATATTGGCAAAGCTCACGCAGCCCATGCGGCGGCTTTCAACCAGCTTGGGTTCGAAGTCTTCACCAATAACCAGCTCGGTCGAACCGCCACCGATGTCGATCACCAGCTTGCGGCCTTTCTCCGGTTGAGTGTGTTCTACGCCCATAAAGATCAAACGGGCTTCTTCATGGCCGGAAATCACTTCAATCGGGTAGGGGATCACATCGGCGGCACGCTGGAGAAAATCTTCCGCGTTAATCGCCTGGCGCAGAGTATGCGTACCCACAATCGTGACGTTGGCCGGGCTGAAACCCTGTAAGCGCTCGGCAAACAGCGCCAGACAGCTTAAACCGCGCTGAATAGCCTCTTCGCTCAAGACGTTATTGTTGTCCAGTCCGTCAGCCAGATGCACGCGCTGTTTCAGGCGGCCGAGCACCTGCATCGCCCCGTCAACTACGCGGGCAATCACCATGTGAAAACTGTTCGAACCCAGGTCAATGGCAGCAAATTCCTGCGGTTTCGGCGTACTTTTATGGGAAATTGGCATAGTGATTAATCAGGTTGCTCGAGAGATTTAATGTAATCGTAAATTGCCAGCTGGGCCCGGACCTTGCGGCGGTTACCGCGTGGAACATATCGGTTGCTTAACTCTTTATCGACGTAACGTGCTTTCAGCGTATCACTTAACAGGATGGCAATAATATCCAACACACGCTGTTTAAGAATAGGGTCAAGTATGGAGACAGCCACTTCGATACGATAATCGATGTTGCGCGTCATCCAGTCTGCGGAGGAGAGGAAGACTTTTTTATCACCACCGTTATCAAAAATATAGACCCGATCATGCTCCAGATAACGGTCAACAATACTGATCACACGAATATTTTCGCTAATCCCTTCCAGATTAGGGATCAGAGAGCACATTCCTCGCACCAGCAGATTAACCTTAACGCCAACGCTGGAGGCGGTATACAGCCGATCGACCAGCCCCTTATCGACCAGGTTGTTGATCTTCAGGGTGATGCCCGCCGAAATTCCCTTTTGCGCATTGGCAATTTCTGCATCAATCAGCTGGTACAGCATTTTGCGCGAGTTCTGCGGCGACACCATAAGGTGCTCAAAGCTGACCGGGCGATATGGGTTCTCGATAAAGTTAAACACCCGGCGCACTTCGTTGGTGATGCGCGCATCGGCGGTCAGCAACGAGTAGTCGGTGTAGATACGCGCGGTTTTCTCGTTAAAGTTACCGGTGCCGATATGCGCATAGCGGGCAATCTCACCGTTTTCACGGCGTGAAATCAGGAACAGTTTGGCGTGAATTTTCAGTCCGGGAGCGGAGAAAATCACATGCACACCGGCTTCCGTCAGGCGTTTCGCCCAGTGAATGTTGGCTTCTTCATCGAAACGCGCCTGAAGTTCGACCACCACGGTGACTTTTTTACCGTTATAGGCAGCATGGATCATCGCATCGATGATGCGCGAATTCTTCGCCACACGATAAATATTGATTTTTATGGCCAGCACCGCCGGGTCAAACGACGCCTGGCGTAGCAGCTCAAGTACGTGCTCAAAGGTGTGATACGGATAATAGAGCAGCACGTCACGGTTGCGGATCGCATCAAAGCCGTTGCGGAAGCGATCAAACCAGATATGGCGCAGTTGCGGCAGCGGCTTGTTGACCAGGTTTGCTTTGCCAACGTTCGGGAAACTGATGAAGTCTTTGAAGTTATGGTAACGGCCACCGGGCACGATGGAGTCGTAATTGGAAATGTTCAGCTTTTTACGCAGCAGTTCAACCATCGCATCAGGCATATCGCGCTGATAAACAAAGCGCACCGGCTCGGCGTTCAGGCGCTGTTTCAGGCTTGAAGACATCAACTCCAGCAGGCTCGATTCCATTTCGGTGACCAGATCGTACTCGGCATCACGCGTCATTTTCATCGAGTAGGCATTGAGCGCATCGTAGTCGAAGAAGCCACGGAAGATGTCGCCCAGGCAATAGCGCAGAATATTATCCAGCAGGATCATCGGCTTTCTGCGGCGCGGGGTTTCCGGCGGCAGATTGATGAAACGCGGCACTTTATCTGACGGAATTTCCAGCAGCGCGTAGCGAATGTCTTCACCGCGAATAATCTCTACGGCCAGGTAGGTGTAATCGTCTTTCAGGAATTCGATCAGATCGGTGTCGTGATTGATCAGGATCGGCGTGATGTGCTGGCGAAGATGGTGTTTAAAGTAGTGGCGCAGCCAGCTCTGCTGATTGGGAGAAAGCTGGCGTTCGTTGATCAGGAAGATCTGATTACGCGCCATTTCCAGCAGCAGATCGTTATACAGGCTGTCGAATTCCTGGTCGGCTTTCAGCACCCGGGCCTGAATTTTTTTTAGCAGATGCCGTGGCGTGCTGGGGGAACCCTGTTCTTCTCCAATCAGAATACGACGTTTGAGATCGGCAAAACGAACTTTATAGAACTCTTCCAGATTATTGGAATAGATACCAAGAAAGCGCATACGCTCGATCAGCGGGTTGGTTTTGTCAGCTGCTTCCTGTAAAACGCGCTCATTAAAGGATAGCCAACTTAACTCTTTCTCTATATACAGCTTTTCCTGACCCATTTTTACTCCGTTTGGCTGATTCAGGATGAAGGTATCCATTGTTCTGAAACATTATGGCGAGAGTATGGCAGCATTGTCCAATGCCCGGTGAATGTTGATTGTCTTATTAATCACATACGGGCAACATAGCGGCTTCGGAGCACAATGGAAAACCACGCTGATATGACTGATCGCCCAATCCCTGTTCACGACAACGCCGGGCGCCGCCGCATGATTGATCGGCTGACGCGGCGTGTGGTAACGGCGTGCGGGGTGGCTATCCTGCTGGTGATGACACTGCTGTTCTTCTGGCTGATTTGGGTGGTCGTGCCGCTCTTTATCAGCCCTGGGATGCAGGCAGGAAACGACATTAAGCTCTGGCAGAGCAGTCCTGCGGTGGCCATGGGAATGGACAGACACCAACAGTGGGGCTGGCGCATCGATCACCAGGGCAGCGGGCGCTTTGTGCCGCTCAGTGCTCAACCTCCCTCCTCTGCAATAACCCTGTTACGCGGCGATATCCGGGCAACTCACAGTGCCGATCATGGCAGCGTGCTGCTGTTGTCAGATAGAGGCTCAATGGTGTTAGTAAAACCCGACTTCCCGCCTGGCGAGGAACCCCGCTGGACATTCCCGCTGGGTGATTTCCCGCTTTCCACTGGGGAAGATCACGTGCGTCAGTTCAGTCTGGCGCAAAGCGCAGAAAACCACTGGCAGGTTGCGATGGCGACTGCCGACCACATCACCTTATGGCAACTCGATGCTCAACAGCCTGCACAGAATTATCGGCTGAACGTGCGTGACGTTGACCAACTGCTGTTATCACCCGATGGCAGCCTGCTGTTTACCCTCTCTGGCGCACAACTGCGCGTCTGGCGACTCGGTAACGGTGAGCCACAGCTGCGTGATTCTCTGATGCTGGCCGAGCCGCCGAAAGACATGAAACTTCTCAGTGGCGGCAATTCCTTACTGATTGCTGACGGACAGGGTATTTCTCAATGGTTTGATATTGCCAGCTCCAGTGGCCCACATTTGCGCCATATCCGCCGTTTTGAGGGGGCGCAGTGGCAGCCGCTGATGTTTACCGAACCGCACCGTCGTGTTTTCGCCACGCTCAGCCCGCAGGGTGAGCTGAAGCTGTTTGCCAGTAAACAGCAGGGCGCGATCCTCAGTCGACAGCTGGCGCCGGGTATTGAACTGGCGCAGTTCTCCCAGGAGGGCGATGGCTTACTGGTCGAACGTGCTGGACGCTGGCAGCATTATCGTCTGACCAACCCGTGGCCCGATCTCAGCTGGCGCAATCTGTGGCAGAAAGTCTGGTATGAAAACTACCCGGAGCCCGCTTACGTCTGGCAGTCGACCTCGGCCAATGATTATTACCAGGGTAAATTCAGCCTGATCCCGATGGTGGCGGGTACGCTGAAAGCCGCAGGGCTTGCGATGTTATTTGCGACGCCGCTGGCGCTGGCGGCGGCCATGTACACCGCGTGGTTTATGACGCCTCAGCTGCGGCGCTGGGTGAAACCGACCATTGAAATGATGGGCGCGTTACCCAGCGTGGTCATCGGGCTGATTGCCGGGCTGTGGCTGGCGCCGAAAATTGCCGATCGGCTGCTTGGGGTGCTGCTGCTGCCTGTATTGCTGGCTGCGGTGCTCCTGCTGTGCGGTTGGATGGTGCAAAAACTGCCCCCTCGCTGGCGTAAACGCGGGTTTGCTGAAGGGCGTGAGGTCCTGCTATTGCTGCCGCTGTTGCTACTGACAGCGATAGGCTCCCTGTGGTTAATCCCGCTTGCTGAGCAGGCACTCTGGGGGCAGGGGCTGGCCGATCGCATTAGCGCTGACTATCAGCAGCGTAATCTGCTGGTGGCGGGTGTGGCGATGGGCTTTGCCCTGGTCCCGCTGATTTTCACCCTGTCCGAAGATGCTATTTTCAGTGTTCCGGCCTCGCTGGGGCAGGGATCGCTGGCGCTGGGCGCAACACAGTGGCAAACCCTGACGCGTGTGGTGCTACCGGGTGCCTCATCCGGTATCTTCGCCGCCCTGATGATCGGTTTTGGCCGCGCGATTGGTGAAACAATGATTGTGCTGATGGCGACCGGCAACACGCCAGTGACTGACGGTAGCCTGTTTGAAGGATTGCGTTCACTGGCGGCCAACGTGGCGGTAGAAATGCCGGAAGCGGCGGCGGGCAGTGCCCATTACCGCATTCTGTTCTTATCGGCGCTGGTGCTGCTGATCTTCACACTGGTGGTGAATACCGTGGCCGAAATGGTGCGTCAGCGACTGCGGCAGCGTTACAGTCAGCAGGAGGTGCAGGGATGAACGCGGTAAAGAATAATCACCGCTGGCGCTGGCTGACGGGCGGTGCTGTTGCCATCAGCCTGCTGGCCTTCCTGTTGTTGATTACCCTGCTGGCCTGGCAGGGGCTACGTTATTTCTGGCCGCAGCCGCTGGAACTGTTCACGCTGAATACCCCGCAAGGCCAGATACAGGTGCTGGGGGAAGTGACCCAGCAGCAGACGGTATCGCGTCAGCAATTAGTCGCCAGCGGCCAGCGTGATGCGGCGGGGTTGCCTGACAGCGTGACACGTTATCTGATTAAAACCGGTAACCGTGATTTCGATGCGCCTGACTTCCGCACGGTGCTGTCCAGCGATGTGATCGCCAGGGAAACACCTCCGCAGGTGATCGTGTTGCAACGGCGCTCCGGCGGCAATGCCTCTGGCTGGTTTGAGGGGCTGCGTGAAGATAGCCATCTGCTCACCTCCAAAGATCCTGGTAAGACGTTACAGCAGCGTTTGCTGCAAACCCGCCAGCGGATTGACGAAGCCGAGAAGCTGCGGCGCAAGAACATGGCGCGGCTGAACGTACAGATGGAGTCGCTGGAACAACAGCGGCAGCATTTGCGTGATGAACAGCGCTACGACCCTGAGGCCCAGTCGGTCTATCAGGCCGATCGCGCCGAGCTGCAACGTCAGTTCACCCGCCAGGCCGCCAGGCTCGCCGCGCTTCAGCGGGAAAGCAACAATACGGTGGTGCTGCTACGGGATGCCAGCGGTGCTCAGCATGAAATTTCGCTGGCGCAGATTATTGCCGCCTGGCAGCCCAATGCGATGACCACCGGCATGAAGTGGCGACATTTTGGCAGCCAGCTGTGGCACTTTGTCAGTGATTCTGGCGGCGGAAGTCAGGGGGAGGGCGGCGTCTTCCCGGCGATTTTCGGTACGGTGCTGATGGTGCTGCTGATGTCGGTGGTGGTGATGCCGCTGGGAGTCATTGCCGCTATCTGGTTACATGAGTATGCCGGGCGCAATCTGTTAACCCGGCTGGTGCGCATTGCGGTCGTCAACCTGGCGGGTGTTCCTTCGATTGTGTATGGCGTATTTGGCCTGGGATTCTTTGTCTGGCTGATGGGCGGTAGCCTTGACCGCCTGTTTTTCGCCAGCGCGTTACCGAACCCGACCTTTGGCACGCCTGGCCTGCTCTGGGCATCACTGACCCTGGCATTACTGACATTGCCGGTGGTGATTGTGGCTACGGAAGAGGGACTGTCGCGCATTCCTGGTTCATTGCGCCAGGGGGCGCTGGCGCTGGGCGCGACGCAGGCAGAAACGCTGTGGCACGTGGTGCTGCCGCAGGCCTTACCGGCGATGCTGACCGGCCTGATTCTGGCGGTGGCACGCGCCGCCGGAGAAACCGCCCCGCTGATGCTGGTGGGCGTGGTGAAGATGGTGCCGGAGCTGCCGATAGACTCGCTGTTCCCTTACTTACATCTGGATCGTAAATTTATGCACCTGGGTTTTCAGATTTACGATCTGGCGTTCCAAAGCCCTAATGCCGAAGCCGACCGCCCGCTGGTGTTTGCCACCGCGCTGCTGCTGGTGTTGCTGATCCTGGGGCTAAATCTGATGGCGATGGTGCTTCGCCACCGTCTGCGCGAGCGCTATCGTGCGCTGATGCATTAACACGGAATTACGTTATGACTGCGATGTTTGATGATAACGATACCGCGCTTGAGATTGATAACCTCTGTTTGTGGTATGGCGATAAAGCGGCGCTGAACAACATCAGCCTGCGGGTGCCTAAAAACCGCATTACGGCGCTGATTGGTCCATCAGGCTGTGGGAAATCAACGCTGCTGCGCTGTTTTAACCGTATGAACGATCTGATTGATGGCTGCCGCATTGAAGGCGATATTCGCCTGCAACAGCAGTCCATCCTCGGTCATCATCAGGATCTCTCTGCGCTGCGTCGCCGCGTGGGTATGGTGTTTCAACGGCCTAATCCCTTCCCGAAAACCATTTACGATAACGTGGTATATGGGCTGAGGTTGATGGGCGTGCGTGACAGACGTGTGCTGGATGAAGCGGTTGAGCGAGCGCTGCGTGCGGCGGCGCTGTGGGCCGAGGTGAAAGATAATCTCTGGCAGAATGCGCTGACGCTGTCGAGCGGCCAGCAGCAGCGCCTGGTGATTGCCAGGGCTATCGCCATTGAGCCTGAAATCCTGCTACTGGATGAGCCAACCTCGGCACTGGACCCGATTTCGACGCTGGTGATAGAAGAGCTGATGACCTCGCTAAAGCAGCACTTCACGCTGATTCTGGTCACGCACAATATGCAGCAGGCGGCACGCGTGTCTGACTATACCGCGTTTATGCACCAGGGGAGCGTGGTGGAGTTTGGCATTACCGATGCGTTGTTTACGACACCGCGTCAGCGCCGTACCGAGGATTATATTACCGGACGATACGGCTGACGCAGCGCATTGCCGCGCAGGCTATCGCCCGGAGCTGGTCAGCAGGGCGTGTTTGAACGACAGAATATGGTGCTGCGTGGCCTGTTCAGCCGCGCTGAGATTGCCCTCTTCGAGCGCGGTGATAATTGCATTGTGCTCGACGATAACTTCTTCCATATGCCCGGCATCGGAAAGCGTGGTGGCCCAGAATCGCTGGGCCTGGGCATGAATAATATTCAGAATATCCATCAGCCGACGGTTGGCAGCAATGCCCGCCAGCAGATGATGAAACTGATTATCACACTGCATCATCGCCAGCGGATCACGCTGCTGGCTGGCCTGCGCCAGCCGCGCATTCACTTCCCGCAGCTGTGCGATCTGTCCGGTGGTAATGCGTGCAGCGGCCAGACGGATGCAGAGCAGTTCGTTAACCAGGCGCACCTCAATCAGCTCGAATGCATCATCGAGAGAGAGCGGCGCTACCATCACGCCTTTACGCGGCAATATCTGTAACAGTCCCTCTGCGGCAAGACGGTGCACGGCCTGATTCACAGGCGTGCGTCCTACCTCCAGATCGGCCATGACCTGCGCCATATTCAGATAATCACCGGGTTTATACTGCAAGGTGATCAATGCCTGGCGAAAACGGAGATAAGCCAGTTCATTCAGTGAGATAGCACGATCTTCAACCGGTGTGCGCACGGTGTCGCTCTTCAAGATTTATCCCCTCATTTTGAACTTGCCCACATTTTACACAGAATCTGGCATAACAATGGCTGTTTTTTAATTATAGTGAAATTTCACAGGTATTTTAGTTAAAAGGGAGAGTACGCAATGTTGCAGTTTTTACTGAAATCAGAAAAAACCGAGACCATTAATATTGATATTAATCATCTGGTTATTGCCGGATGGGCGGGAAGAGATCTGGCTGCCGTGCAGGCGCATATCCGCGAGCTGGCGGAGCTGGGCGTGCCCGCACCCGGTGCAGTACCGCTGTTTTACCGGGCCAGCGCCACGCTGCTGACCCAGCTGGAGTGCATCGAAGTGGTCGGTGAACAAAGCTCCGGGGAGGCGGAGCCGTTTATCTTCAGCTGGCAGGGCGAAAGCTGGTTAACGCTCTCTTCCGATCACACCGACCGTCAGCTGGAAAGCCACAGCGTTGCGCTGGCAAAACAGGTCTGCGCAAAGCCGCTGGCGCGCGAGGCCTGGCGTCTGAGTGAGGTCGCCAGCGACTGGGATCATCTGCTGCTGCAATCCTGGGTTCGTGAAGGAAGCGAGTGGACGCTTTATCAGCAGGGAAAACTCGCGGAGCTGCGCACGCCGGACGATCTGCTGACGCGTTATCTGGGAGGCCAGCCGCTGCCAGAAGGGCTGGGAATGTGCTGCGGCACGCTGAGTGCACTGGGCGGTATTCGTCCGGGCGCGCATTTCCGTATGGCGCTGGTGGATGGGAAGCGCGGGCGCAGCATCGAACATCAGTATCAGATCCAGACCTTGCCGCTGGTGGCCTGATGCGCGGCGTACTGGCGGGGGACAGGTATGACTTCCCCTTACCCAATCAACAGGAGTCTGAAGATGAAACAACACCATCAGGGAATACTGTTAGTGGCGACCCCTATCGCCAGGGCTGACTATCACGCTGCGTTTACCCGTCAGACGGCAGAGTGTGACAGCCTTAGCGGGCAGTTAACGTCGCAGGAGATAGCATCATGAGCCTCTCTGATTTGCCACCGCACGGGAATTCCGCCCCGATAACAGATGCGCAGGACT
This sequence comes from Erwinia sp. AnSW2-5, assembly GCF_045107195.1. Taxonomy (NCBI): domain Bacteria; kingdom Pseudomonadati; phylum Pseudomonadota; class Gammaproteobacteria; order Enterobacterales; family Erwiniaceae; genus Erwinia; species Erwinia sp. AnSW2-5. Next base: position 29,243 of record NZ_JBJGXA010000003.1, on the reverse strand, counting down.
CCTCCCGCAGCGGTCGGCTGGCGGCAGCCAGCTCCATCGGCACCGCGCTGGAATGGTATGATTTTACTCTCTACAACATTATGGCGGCGTTGGTCTTCAACCATGTGTTCTTCCCGTCGTTTGACCCGATTGTTGGGACGATCCTGGCGTTTTCCACCTACGCCGTGGGCTATATCTCCCGTCCGCTGGGGGGAATGTTGTTCGGCCATCTTGGTGATGTGCGGGGACGCCGCTTTGTGCTGGTCACCACGCTGGTGATTATGGGAGGAACCTCGGCATTAATGGGGGTGCTGCCTGGTTATGCGCAGTGGGGGATCCTCAGCCCCATTCTGCTGGTGGCGCTGCGTTTTCTTCAGGGGATCGCGCTGGGCGGGGAGTGGGCGGGAGCGGTATTGTTAGCGATGGAGCATGGCAAGCAGAACCGGCGTGGTCTGAATGCCTCATTCGCTCAGATGGGCCCCTCTTGTGGCACCCTTTTCGGGACGGGGATCATTGCGCTGATCAGTCTGACGCTCAGCCCTGTGCAATTTCAGGAGTGGGGCTGGCGTATTCCTTTCCTGTTAAGCCTCGCGTTGATGTTCTTTGGTCTGTGGCTGCGCAACGGTGTTGATGAAACTCCGGTGTTCCGGGCGCTGGCGGCGAAAAAGCAGACCAGCCAGATGCCGCTGAAAGAGGTTGTGACGGCTCATCGAAAATCGCTGCTGATCGCCGGAGGTGCGCGCGTCGGTTCCGACGTGCTTTACGCGCTGGTGGTGGTGTTCACCCTGACCTATGTGACGACGGTGCTGATGTTGCCACGCCCGCTGGCGCTGGGTGCCACCATGTTAGGTGCCATCGGCAACGCGCTGGCCGTGCCGTTTTGTGGTCTGCTGTCAGATCGTTATGGCCGACGTCCGGTCTATTTGACGGGCGCGTTACTGGGGATCTTGTGGGCATTTGTCTTCTTCGTCCTGCTGGACAGTGCACAGCCCTGGGCGATCTGCCTGGCGGTGGTGGTGGGATTACTGATCCATGCGGTGATGTTCGGCCCGCAGGCTGCGTTTGTCACCGAGCAGTTTCCGGGGCATGTTCGCTACGCCGGATCATCGCTGGCTTATACGCTGGCAGGGATTGTCGGGGGTGGGTTTGCGCCGTTGATTATCGCCACGCTCTACAGTGAAACCGGTGGGACGCTGGGCGTGTCGTTATATGTTGTGCTGGCGCTGATCGTGACGCTGGTGGCAGTGGGGTGTGCGCGTGAGACGGCAAAAAAACCGCTGAGATGAAAGAAGGGCGGAAGGAGATCGCCTTCCGCCCGTCAGGTATCAGTCGAGGGCATGTCCTTCGGCAGACAAGAGCTGACCATCCAGCCATGCCGCATCGTCGCGCATGGCCAGTCGACCATCGACAAACCAGCCGACGACCAGCGGATAAATCGCATGTTCCTGGTGCTGAACACGCGCAGCCACATCCGCTTCGTTGTCGTCGCTGAATACCGGCACTTTTGCCTGCAAGATAACCGGGCCGCCGTCCAGCTCTTCGGTGACAAAATGCACCGATGTGCCGTGCTCGTCGTCACCGTTCTCGATGGCCTGGCGATGCGTGTGCAACCCCGGGTATTTCGGTAACAGCGAAGGATGGATATTCAGCATCCGTCCGGCATAGTGCTGTACAAATGCCGGGCTGAGGATGCGCATATAACCGGCCAGCACCACCAGATCGGGGGCGTAAGCGTCAATTTCCAGCATCAGCTGGCGATCAAACGCTTCACGGTCGGCAAACTGCGCGGCAGCCAGCGCATGAGCAGGAACGTTCGCCTCACGCGCGCGTTCCAGACCAAAGGCCTCTGCTTTATTACTGAATACGGCAGCAACGCTGCCGTTAATCCGTCCCTGCTGGCAGGCGTCCAGGATTGCCTGTAAATTGCTTCCATTGCCGGAAACCAGCACGACTATGCGTTTCATGCGTTAATGACCACACGTTCTTCAGAGTCAGAGGCTTTGATCACCCCGATTTTCCAGGCTTTTTCACCCGCATCCGTCATCAGCTGTACCGCTTTGTCGGCTTCTGCCGGACTCAGGGCAATCACCATGCCGACACCACAGTTGAAGGTGCGGTACATCTCGAAGCGGCTGACATTACCTGCCTGCTGCATCCAGCCAAAGACGGCTGGCCATTCCCAGCTTGACTCGTCAAGCACCGCCTGGGTGTTATCCGGCAGTACGCGCGGAATATTTTCCCAGAAGCCGCCGCCAGTCAGGTGGGCAATCGCATGGACATCCACCTGTTCGATCAGGCTGAGGATGTTTTTCACGTAGATGCGGGTTGGCGCCAGCAAATGGTCAGACAGCGTTTTGCCTTCAAGCTGGGTGGTTTCCGGGTCAGTTTTGCTGACTTCCAGAATTTTGCGTACCAGCGAGTAGCCGTTGGAGTGAGGGCCGCTTGAACCCAGGGCGATCAGAACGTCGCCATCGGCGACTTTGCTGCCGTCGATAATTTCGGATTTCTCAACCACGCCGACACAGAAGCCTGCCACGTCGTAATCTTCACCGTGGTACATACCTGGCATTTCAGCGGTTTCGCCGCCAACCAGCGCACAGCCAGACTGTGAACAGCCTTCAGCGATGCCGGTGATCACACTGGCGGCCGTATCAACGTCCAGCTTGCCAGTGGCATAATAATCGAGGAAGAACAGCGGCTCTGCGCCCTGTACGACCAGATCGTTAACGCACATCGCGACCAGGTCGATACCGATGGTATCGTGGCGTTTCAGGTCCATCGCCAGACGCAGCTTGGTGCCGACGCCGTCAGTGCCGGAAACCAGGATAGGTTCACGGTATTTTTGCGGCAGTGCACAAAGGGCACCGAAACCGCCCAGTCCACCCATCACTTCCGGGCGACGAGTCTTTTTCACTACGCCTTTGATACGGTCGACTAAAGCATTGCCAGCATCGATATCTACGCCGGCGTCTTTATAGCTGAGAGAGGTTTTGTCGGTCACTGCGAAATCCCCACGCGGTTTGCGGTTGGTGTGGTGGTCAAAATAAAACGCGGTAATTCTAACAGTGCAGGCAAACGTTTGCGAGTGCCATCTTAAGGCGCATTGCGGATAGCTGGATTTTAGCTAATCCTTATCAAGATTGCAGGGGATAAACAAAGTATTGCACTAAGTCATATGGCGCCGGGGATAAATGGCGCTATAATCTCGCGATTTTTTTTGCAGCTTAACACTCCGGGAGTACAACAATGAAGATCGTGGAAGTCAAACACCCGCTGGTCAAACATAAACTGGGTCTGATGCGGGAACATGATGTAAGCACCAAACGTTTCCGTGAACTCGCGTCAGAAGTGGGAAGTCTGCTGACTTATGAAGCCACTGCCGATCTGGAAACCGAAACCGTGACCATTGAAGGCTGGAACGGTCCGGTTGAAATCGAGCAAATCAAAGGTAAAAAAATTACCGTTGTTCCGATTCTGCGTGCCGGTCTGGGCATGATGGAAGGCGTGCTGGAACATGTGCCAAGTGCGCGTATCAGCGTTGTGGGTGTCTACCGCGACGAAGAAACCCTGGAGCCGGTGCCGTACTTCCAGAAGCTGGTGTCCAACATCGAAGAGCGCCTGGCGCTGGTGGTTGACCCGATGCTGGCAACCGGTGGTTCAATGATTGCCACTATCGACCTGCTGAAAAAAGCGGGCTGTAACAGCATTAAGGTGCTGGTGCTGGTAGCGGCGCCGGAAGGGATTGCCGCGCTGGAAAAAGCGCACCCGGACGTTGAGCTGTACACGGCCTCAGTCGATCAGGGACTGAACGAGAAGGGATATATTATTCCTGGCCTCGGCGATGCAGGCGATAAGATTTTTGGTACCAAATAAGCCCGCAGCGGGCGAGGCATGCCTCGCCCCTACAAAATCAGTGGCCAATCCGTAGTGCCCGGAAAGCACTGAAACAGCGAATAATCCGTAGGGGGTCGGGCATGCCCGACCCGTTAAGCATCAAACCGACCAGAGAGTCGGTTTTTTTATAGCTCAGGCAAACTCAAGGGGTAATGAAATCATGACGCGTCGCGCAATTGGCGTACACGAGCGGCCACCGCTGCTGCAAACCATTCCACTCAGCTTCCAGCATCTGTTCGCCATGTTCGGTGCGACGGTGCTGGTGCCGATCCTGTTCCATATCAACCCGGCTACGGTGCTGCTGTTCAACGGCATCGGCACGCTGCTGTATCTGTTTATCTGTAAAGGGAAAATCCCGGCTTATCTGGGGTCCAGCTTTGCCTTTATCTCCCCGGTACTGCTGCTGTTACCGCTGGGTTATGAAGTGGCGCTGGGCGGTTTCATTATGTGTGGCGTGCTGTTTTGCCTGGTGGCGTTGATCGTCAAAAAAGCCGGAACCGGCTGGCTGGACGTGATGTTCCCGCCTGCGGCGATGGGCGCGATTGTGGCGGTGATTGGTCTGGAACTGGCGGGCGTGGCGGCGAATATGTCCGGTCTGTTGCCTGCCGATGGCAGTATGGCTGACAGTAAAACCATCATTATTTCGATGGTCACGCTGGGCGTCACGGTCTTTGGCTCCGTGCTGTTCCGGGGTTTCCTGGCGATTATCCCGATTTTGATTGGTGTGCTGGTGGGCTACGCACTGTCCTATTGCATGGGGATTGTCGACTGGACGCCGGTCGCGAAAGCCCACTGGTTTGCGCTGCCGACCTTCTACACGCCGCGTTTTGAGTGGTATGCCATCTTCACCATTCTGCCTGCGGCACTGGTGGTGATTGCAGAACATATTGGCCACCTGGTGGTCACGGCAAATATTGTGAAGAAAGACCTGTTGAAAGACCCGGGTTTGCATCGCTCAATGTTTGCCAATGGCATCTCGACCATTTTCTCCGGCTTCTTTGGCTCAACGCCAAATACCACCTACGGCGAAAACATTGGCGTGATGGCGATTACCCGCGTGTACAGCACCTGGGTGATTGGCGGCGCGGCAATTCTGGCGATCATGCTTTCCTGCGTCGGTAAACTGGCTGCGGCAATTCAGGCCGTTCCGGTTCCGGTCATGGGCGGCGTATCGCTGCTGCTGTACGGTGTGATTGCGGCATCGGGTATTCGCGTACTGATTGAATCGAAAGTGGATTACAACAAAGCGCAGAACCTGATCCTGACCTCCGTGATCCTGATCATCGGCGTCAGCGGGGCGAAAGTCCACATTGGTGCCGCTGAGCTGAAAGGCATGGCATTAGCCACCGTGGTGGGTGTGGTGCTCAGCCTGATCTTCAAAGCAATCAGCCTGCTGAACAAAGAAGAAGAGGTGATTGAGGTGCCGGACGAGCGTCGCGACGCACAGTAAATCGTAGGGGGCAGCTTCGGTTGCCCCTCTCCCGATGCATCTCCCGCCCTTAGCGTTTCATGATCCTGAACGACTTGTGGTAGAATTTTCCCGTTTTCTGCCTGCTCAAACCCTGAGGTGAATCTGAACACGCCGGCACAGCTCTCACTGCCACTTTACCTGCCCGACGACGAAACCTTTGCCAGCTTCTGGCCGGGGGAAAATCCGTCGCTGTTGGCTGCGCTTCAGGGCGCACTGCATCAGCAACACGGTAGTTACTTCTACTTCTGGTCCCGCGAGGGCGGAGGGCGCAGCCACCTGTTGCATGCCGCCTGTGCCGAACTGTCGGCCAAAGGTGAAGCGGTGGGTTATGTTCCTCTCGATAAACGCACCTGGTTTGTGCCCGAAGTGCTTGATGGCATGGAACAACTCGCGTTGATCTGCATTGACAATATCGAGTGCATTGCCGGGGATGAGCCCTGGGAAATGGCGATCTTCGATCTCTACAATCGCATTCTGGAAACCGGAAAAACGCGACTGCTGATCACCGGCGATCGCCCACCGCGTCAGCTCAACCTGAAACTGGCAGATCTGGCCTCGCGTCTCGACTGGGGGCAGATTTATAAGCTGCAACCACTCTCCGATGAAGATAAATTGCAGGCCTTACAGCTGCGTGCAAAATTGCGTGGTTTTGAGCTGCCGGAAGATGTGGGCCGCTTCCTGCTGAAACGGCTCGATCGTGAAATGCGTACGCTGTTTGTGACGTTGGATCAGCTTGACCAGGCATCCATCAGCGCCCAGCGTAAACTGACCATCCCCTTCGTGAAAGAGACGCTGGCGCTGTAGTACCGCTGCGCCAGGCGTTTCTTTAAAGGATCTCCAGCACCTGCTCCGGCGGCCTGCCGATGCGTGCCTTGCCCCCATTGCTAACAATCGGGCGTTCAATCAGCTTCGGCTCAGCGACCAGTGCGGCCAGTAACTGCGCTTCAGTTAACGTTAAATCATCCAGACCCGCGGCTTTGTACTGTGCTTCTTTAGTACGCATCAACTGGCGCGCGCTGGTGAATCCCAACTGCTGTAACAGGTTTTTCAGCGTGGCAACATCTGGCGGGGTCTCCAGATAAAGGATGACCTCAGGTTTCATGCCCCGGCTGGTCAGCAGCGCGAGGGTTTCGCGGCTCTTGGAGCAGCGCGGGTTGTGGTAAATCTGTACCTCTGACATGGCTATCCTTAGAGTGGTTATGATTTCTGGTACTGACGGAAACGCTCCTGCAAATGGCGCAGCTGATCGATGCGTGCGTCATAGCGAGCCTGCTTCAGGCTGCCCAGTTTTACGGCGGCGCTGGCGCTGCTCAGGCTGCGTATTGCCTGGTCGAGCTGGCCGGTTATCGCCAGGCCTTCAGCGCGCGCGGCCTGTTCTTCATCCGTCAGCCCCTGAGCTGCCGAGGCCTGAGCCAGCAAGTCCCAGCCGTTGGGATCGTCTTTGTTTGCCCAGGTATAGCGGTAGAGCACTTTGCTGGCATTGGCCGGTTGTTTGGCCTCCACATAGGCGTTGGCCAGGTTAATCTGCAAGACCGGATTACTGTTCACCGCTTTGACGGCCAGCAAACGGTTAATCGCCTGTTGAGGCTGCTTCAGTCCGATATCAATGTCGGTCATGATATCGAGATACCAGAGGTTGTCCGGCTGCTTCGCCAGCAGCGGCACAATGATCGCGCGCGCCTCCGTAAACTTACTTTCCCCAAGCAACAGAACCGCTTGACCGTACAGCGCAGCGGCCTGCTCACGACTGTTTCCGTGCGTCAGCGTCGTCATCAGATCGCTGCTCAACTGGTTTTGCCCGGTCGAGAACATCCCCAGCGCCCTGACTTTGGCCATGTAGTAATCCTGTGAGGACTGCACCACCACAGGTTTCATCTGATTGGCGCGGTTGCGCGCATCGGCCAGGCGGCTGTCAGGCAGTGGGTGCGTCAGCAGCATTTCCGGTGGTTTTGAGGCAAAACGGGAAGCGTCCGCCAGCTTCTGTAAGAAGTTGGGCATCGCTTCGGGGTCAAAACCGGCGCGTTGCAGCACCTGAATGCCAATCCGGTCTGCTTCCTGTTCGTTTTGCTGAGTAAAACTGATGATGCCTTGCTGAGCACCCGCCAGCGTGCCGCTTAATGCCGCCATTCCCGCCTGCGGGCTAGCCATGGCTAGCAGAATAGAGCCTAGCGCGCCCACCCAGGTCAGCGGTGCGTTACGTTGCTGTTCTTCCATCGCACGTGCCAGGTGACGCTGCGTCACGTGGGAAATCTCATGGGCCATGACGGAGGCCAGCTGGCTCTCGTTATCGCTGTAGCGGAACAGGGCGGAATGCAGAACGACGTTGCCGCCAAAGAAGGCAAAGGCGTTAATTTCATCGTTACGGATGAGATAGAAATGGAACGGGGTTTTTACCGACCAGGCATGGCTCACCAGGCGTTGCCCTAACAGATTAATATATTGGTTGAGCAGCGGGTCATTAATGATCGGAGCACTGGCACGCAGCTGGCGCACGTAAAAGTCGCCCATCGCCAGTTCCTGATTAATCGACAGCGTACCGCCCGCCGTGGTGCCAATATCCGGCAAATTATCGCTGATGTCTGCATGGGCCGGCAGCAGGCTGCCGGTTAGCAGTGTGACGACCAGGGAAGCCAGCAGGCTTTTCTTTAATCGGATGAACATACGTAAACCCTAACAAGGAAGTCCAGTTTTTAACCGGCAACGTGCCGAAATATTCTGCATGTACGTAGAAAAAGAAGCGCTAATTCCACATCTTAAACCACAGCCCGGTGCGAATGAAATGGCTAAAATAGTGACGGCTGTCGTGCGGGTCGGTTATGCACAGGATATTGCGGTAAAAAACTGAACAGGACTGCGTGGGAACGCTCCCCGACAGGGCGTGAAAATAACGTCATCCTGGGCGCACCAGGTTAGTTTATAATTTAAAGTTAGGTAAATTTAATCAGTTTTATTGATAGTGGCATGCTAATTGACCAGGTTAAATCCTAAAAATCGCCTGCCGGGCAAGAGGGCGGCGTAAGACGACATCAGTAAAACTTTCATTGTGCAGGGTGCCGGATGAACAATGGCGATCCAGTAGAAAGTATAAAGTCAGTCAGCCAGTTATGGTATTACAGTGACCTGAGTCGGGGACTGTGGTTTGGTGTGGATCTACCCGATGACGGCTGTGTCCGGGTATTGTTAGCTGTCGCTGTACAGTGATGATGTGACACTGTTTTAGAGGGGAACTATCCAACCGGCATGATGCAAAACGCCGGTAAGAGTTTGTGGTGAGGCTGTGTTATATCTCAGTCACAACGGTGTTTTGCGGAGAGTTTCTTATGCGTTCTGTGGTGTCTTATGTTCTGATTGCGGCTGTCGCGGGTTTTGTCGGGGCCAGCTTTACCAAAGCGCCTGAGCTTATTGATAAGATCAGCAATCGTGTCGCACCGATCAGCGATCCTGAAGGATTCTGGTCAACGCCAGCCATTGAAGGCTATGGGAAAATGCACTACGAGTCGGATGTTGCCTACAAACCCAATATCAATGACAGTAACAAAATTGTTTTCCAGATTACCCGTGCCGAAAATGCACCGCAGGACCCGAACCTGGGGCTGGAACGCGTGGCGCGTGTGGTGAATTTGTATGTGGCTTCCGGCGTTCCGGCTGAAAAACTGAAGTTTGTGGTGTCAGTAACGGGTGAGGGCACGCCCGCCATGCTGAACAATGAGCAATATCACCGGATTTATGGCATCGATAATCCTAACCTGAAACTGATTGGCGCCCTGCGGGCCAAAGGGGTGGACGTGTCCGTGTGCGATCAGTCTGTGGCCTTCCATCATTTCCAGAGCAACTGGATTGACCCGTCGGTCACCCATGCACTGTCTAGCCCGACCACCGTATCGACCCTTGAAAATCAAGGATATGCTTTCCTGTCGATGTAAACTGCTGTTCCGTGCGGGCCATCGGCCCGCATGACCCCGTTATCCTTGCCATTCTTCGCTCTGCTGCACCCCACAAATATCTCGCCTTAAGTAAAATATTTATTGGCTCTGTACGCTTCGGAATATTCCCAAATCGGCAGAGAGGTGTACAATTGGCAGGTGCTTTACCAGGGCACAACTCGCACTTAAAGACATACTCCGCATTTTTCACGCCAGGCGTATGAAGCCAACGGGGTATTACCGCGCATAATTGAAGATAAGGCGCAAAAGATGATTTTTCTCACGAAGGTGAGTCCATGTTGAGGCTATTGCGGCCAAAAGCGGACTTGCGAACTCTTATTACGTTGCTGGCTGTTGCCAGTATCGTGATCACTCTTGCTAATTCTCTTTACGCCAGCTGGCGTGTGCAGCGCGATGTGCTGATCGGTAACACTCTGGAATCAAACCGGGTTTATGCCAGTAAGCTGGCTTCCACTACCGAGGTGTTTTTCCAGCTGGCTGAGTCACAGCTCTCCTACAGCGCTAAAGTGCTGGGTAATGGCCTGGATAACGACGTCACCCTGCAGGATGAAGTCGATCGCCTGCGTGAACAAACCAACAGTTTTAACTCCGTGGTGATTGTTGATGCCAACGGCTGGGTACGTGCGATCTCGCCTGAATCGTTGATGCTGAAAGGGATGCACCTCACCTCCAACGCGGCAAAACAGGCGCTCACGGAGCGTAAGCCTCTGGTCAGCCCGCCAACGATGTCTGCGGCCAATAATCTGCTGGTGTTTATCTCCTGGCCTATCTGGTCGAAAACCGGCAGCTACCTTGGCTACGTGGGTGGCTCTATCTATCTGAAGAAAAAGAGTATTCTTAATATTCTTCTGGGCGAGCAGTTCTATCGGGATGGTTCGTCGTTGTATGTTATCGATGGACAGAACCAGGTGCTGTACCACCAGGATCGCCAGCTGATTGGGAAAACCATCGACCCATTGATCGCTAACGAACAGCGTAAAAAATCCAGCAATGGCCACCAGCAGGTGACCGCCGAAAACGGTGAGCTGATGCTGGCGGGTTACGCCAATGTGCCGACAGCGGGCTGGACCATCGTTGCACTCAAGCCCACCGAGGCAACCCTGGCCCCGCTGAACAGCCTGTTGCTGAAAGTGCTAAAACATTCGGTGCCGTTTGCTCTGCTGACGCTGATTATTGCGCTGATCCTTGCTCAACGCATTGCGTTGCCGCTGTGGCAACTGGCGCGAAAAGCCAGCCAGATGGACACGCAGAATGTCTCGAAAGAGATCAACAACATCCGTTCCTGGTACTACGAGGCTTCGCAAATCAAGCGCGCGATGCTGGCCGGGATTTCACTGATGCAGGATAAAATTGGCCGCCTGAAAAGTGAAGTGCAGACGGATCCGATGACCAGCCTGCTCAACCGTCGTGGCCTGAATGCGGTGCTGGACTATTTTCTGGCGACCAGTCAGCCTTTTGCCGTGCTGGCATTGGATATCGACTACTTCAAACGGGTGAATGATACGTTCGGCCATGATGCCGGTGACACGGTGATCAAAACCGTGGCGCGTCAGCTGGAGCAAAGCGCCAGGCAGACCGATGTGATCTGCCGTAATGGCGGTGAAGAGTTCCTTATGATCCTGCCGGGCGCTGACCGCGATGTGGCGATGATGATTGCTGAACGGGTGCGTAAACGCATTGAAGCGCTGTCGCTGGATCCTGTCGGGCACATTACGATTTCAGTGGGCGTGGCGTTCTGGTCACCGAAAAGTGGTAATACCATGGAACAGGCCTTTAAACAGGCTGATGATGCCCTTTACCAGGCAAAAAATGCCGGACGTAACCGGGTGATTGTCGCGAAAAATAGCAATGAAGCGCCTGCCGCCGTGCAGGTGTTGCCGCAGTAGTTTTAACGCCCGCTCTTGCCCTCACAAGAGCGGGTCGTATCAGGTACACTCTTCTCTACTCTTCTCTACTCTTCTTCAGGCAAGGACTCCCATGCTGGAACTTCTTACGCAATGGTATCGCCGCCGTTTCAGCGATCCCCAGGCGATTGCGTTGCTGGTAATTTTAATCGCTGCATTTTGCATTCTGTTTTTCTTTAATGGCCTGCTGGCCCCGCTCTTAGTGGCGCTGGTGCTGGCTTACCTGCTGGAGTGGCCAACGGTGCGGCTGGAGCGGCTTGGCTGTTCACGTACCTGGGCGGTAACGCTGGTGCTGATCGTCTTTGCCACGCTGCTGCTGGTTCTGATGCTGGTGGTGGCCCCGGTAGCATGGCAGCAGGGCATTAATTTGACCCATGAGCTGCCCACCATGCTCACCCGGCTCTATCAGTTTGCCATGCGCCTGCCGGAGCGTTTCCCGACGCTGATGGATGTGGGAATTATCGATATCGTGGTGGAAAATCTACGCAGCCGTCTTAGCGGGCTGGGTGACCAGCTGGTGAAATATTCTCTTGCCTCGTTGGTGGGATTGATGACGCTGGCGATCTACCTGGTGCTGGTGCCGTTGATGGTGTTCTTCCTGCTGAAGGACAAAGAGCAGATGCTGAATGCCATCCGCCGCGTACTGCCGCGTAACCGTGGCCTGGCCGGCCAGGTATGGGTTGAGATGAACCAGCAGGTGTCCAACTACATTCGCGGCAAAGTGCTGGAAATGGTGGTGGTCGGGGTGGTCAGCTGGCTGGGTTTCCTCGCGATTGGCATGAACTATGCGCTGTTACTGGCGGTGCTGGTCGGCGTTTCAGTGCTGATCCCCTATATCGGTGCAATGGTCGTGACCATTCCGGTCGTGGGCGTCGGTTTGGGGCAGTGGGGATTGTCCGGTGATTTCTGGACCATGATGATTGTGTATCTGGTGATTCAGGCGCTGGATGGCAATATTCTGGTGCCCGTGCTGTTCTCAGAAGCAGTGAACCTGCATCCGTTGGTGATTATCCTGTCGGTGGTTATTTTTGGTGGGATGTGGGGATTCTGGGGCGTGTTCTTTGCGATCCCGCTGGCGACGCTGGTCAAAGCTGTCGTGCATGCCTGGCCGGATGAACTGGCGAAATAACGGCTGAAATCGTAACGGGCCGACCGGAAAAGGTCGGCCCGTACGTTCACATCATGCTGACTTCAGGTAATCCATCACGATATCGTGGTGGTTGCTGGTTTTGAAATCATCAAAGACTTTCTCGACTTTACCATCTGCGCCGATCAGGAAGCTGGTGCGGTGAATCCCATCGTAGGTTTTCCCCATAAAGGTTTTCTCGCCCCAGATGCCAAACTGTTCAGAAACCTGGTGGTCTTCATCAGAGAGCAGGGTGAAGTTCAGCAGCTCTTTTTCAACGAAGCGCGACAGTTTTTCCGGCTTATCGGTGCTAATACCTAAAACGTCGACTCCGGCACTTTTCAGCTCATCCATGCTGTCACGCAGACCGCATGCCTGAACGGTGCAGCCTGGTGTCATCGCTTTCGGGTAGAAATAAACCAGAACGCGCTGTCCCTGGAAGTCGGCCAAATTTACTTGTTCGCCATCCTGATCGGGCAAGCTAAATTTCGGTGCGGTATCACCGGCTTTCAGTGGATTCATCACAACTCTCCGTTTTTTATCATCATGCTAGGGGTAAATTTGCGCACTTTCTCTACTCGCGGTTAGCCAGCTTTATGCTCCGTGATGAGAAACCACCTTAATAGTGCCTTGAGCATTGAGTTCTGTACAGAGTCGGTTAAACGCTTGCTCAATAAATGAAGCATCCTGATTGTCCGGACTGTGTGCGGTTATCTGAATATAGAGCAGTGGAGGCTGATTTTCATCTGCTGGCTGCGTCCGCGAGACTAACTCTGCGATATTCATCTGATGCGAATCAAACAGGTCGGTAAAGCGTTCAATGATGTGCGGAGAGTCGGTCACATCCACCTGCACCCACACCGTAACCGGCATCGGAGGGCGCGTGCTGGCGCTGGTGCGTTTCATCACGATCAGCAGCTCCAGTTCGGCTCCTTTTAGTGGCAGGGTCGATTCAATCAGGGTGATCGCATTCCAGCTACCGGATAACAGCATGATAAAGGTGAACTCGTCGCCCAGCATAGCAAGACGGCTATCTTCAATGTTACATCCGCAGCTGCTGACATGACGGGTGATGGCATTGACGATCCCTGGGCGGTCTACCCCAAGGGCGGTGATAACCAAATGGTGTTGCGATGACTGTGGCAAAATCAAGCTTCCTGTCCAAAAACTAATAACTATAAGGTAAACATAAAAAAAACTGCTGACAAGCGCTTGAGCCGCCCTATGCGCTTGCTTTTACTGCTCGTACAAACGTACCATGAAGCACTTGTTTGTCGAGGGGATGGCTAATGTTCACGGGAAGTATTGTTGCACTCGTTACGCCGATGGATGACAAAGGTAATGTCTGCCGTGCGAGTCTGAAAAAACTGATTGATTACCATATTGCCAGCGGCACCGCGGCAATTGTTTCTGTAGGAACGACAGGCGAATCCGCCACCCTCAGCCATGAAGAACATGGTGATGTGGTGATGCTAACGCTCGAGCTGGCAGATGGCCGTATTCCGATTATTGCCGGAACCGGTGCAAACGCTACGGCTGAAGGCGTGTCACTGACCAAACGCTTCGAGAATTCCGGCGTTGTCGGCTGCCTGACCGTCACCCCTTATTACAACCGTCCTACTCAGGAAGGGTTGTATCAGCATTTTAAAACCATCGCAGAAAGCACCGCGCTTCCGCAGATGCTGTATAACGTACCGTCACGTACTGGCACCGATTTGCTGCCGGAAACCGTCGGTCGTCTGGCCAAAATTAAAAATATTATCGGAATCAAAGAGGCCACCGGGAACTTATCGCGGGTAAGTCAGATCCAAGAGCGGGTAAATGAAGATTTTGTGCTGGTGAGCGGCGATGACGCCACCTCGCTGGACTTTATGCACCTGGGCGGGCACGGCGTTATTTCCGTCACGGCAAACATTGCCGCGCGCGAAATGGTTGAACTCTGTGCTCTGGCACAGCAGGGCAACTTTGCTGAAGCACGTCTTCTGAACCAGCGCCTGATGCATCTGCATCAGAAACTGTTTGTTGAACCGAATCCTATCCCGGTGAAATGGGCTGCGAAACAATTAGGATTAATAGCAACCGATACGCTGCGTCTGCCTATGACGCCGCTGACCGATGCCGGTCGTCCGGTTGTTGAGCAGGCACTGAAAAACGCGGGCCTGCTTTAAATCTAGGGAGAATTAATGGCTTACTCAGTACAAAAGTCCACGGTAGCGAAAGTGGTGGGACTGTCGTTGGTGATGCTGCTTGCAGCATGTTCTAACGACCAGCGTTACAAGCGTCAGGTGAGCGGTGACGAATCCTACCTGCAGGCAGCCGATCTTAGCGATCTGCGCGCACCTGCTGGCATGATCCTACCGCTGCAAAATGGCGATTTTGAAATACCAAACGTCAGCAGCAAAGGGCAGGTGGGTAAGCAGTTAGATATTCGTCCACCTGCTCAGACGCTGGCGCTGATGAACGGTACGCGTAGCCAGTTTGCCGGTAATACCGGTACGTTGCTGGTCGATACCCGTGGTGCGCTCTGGCCGCAGGTGGTTGATGTGGTGCAGGCCGCGAAGTTCCCGATTGCCGACCGTCAGGATGCGCGTCAGTCACTGACAACTGATTGGGTACAGTGGAGCCGTGCTGATGAAGACAACCAGTACCGTGGTCGTTATCAGTTAAGTGTTCAGCAGCAGGGCGGTCAGCAGGCGCTGACGGTGAAACTGCTGGAATTGCAGCAGCAGGACAAAGTGGTCACGTCCCCGGTGCAGATCCAGCGTTACACCGCGCAGATGTTGAATGAAATCAGCACCGGTCTGGATAAGATTGAAACCGGCCGTGAAGATGCAGCCGCCAGCCGTAGCCCAACGCAGATTGATGTGCAGAGTGGTGCGGATGATACCGGCCTGCCTAACCTGATCCTGCGTGCGCCATTCAATGTTGTCTGGCAGCGTCTGCCAGCGACTCTGAACCGTATGGGGATGGAAGTCACGGATAACAACCGTTCACAGGGTAGCCTGAACGTGACGTACAAAGCGCCAGGCAGCAGCACCTTCGATGAACTGGGTGCCAAAGATCCTGAACTGAAAAACGGTGACTACAAACTTCAGGTCGGTGACCTCGATAACCGTAGTAGCCTGCAGTTCCTTGATCCGAAGGGGCACCCACTGACCCAGTCGCAGAATGATGCGCTGGTGGCGGTGTTCCAGGCCGCATTCAGCAAGTAAGCCAGAAAGGCCAGAGACTCTCTGGCCTTTTTTATTTGGTATTACGTAAACGATTGCTTCGGTTTTTTACCCGTGGAACATATAATTCCGCCAGGCAAAATTTTAACGGGACGGCACCGCCGCCCTGACAGTGTCACTTATATCGTTTGGAGTTAAACAAGATGCAGAAAAAAGCTGAGTTGTATCGCGGCAAAGCGAAAACCGTTTACAGCACCGAAAACCCGGATCTGTTGGTACTCGAATTCCGTAACGATACGTCAGCGCTGGACGGTGAGCGTATCGAACAGTTTGACCGTAAAGGAATGATTAACAACAAGTTCAATTATTTCATTATGACAAAACTGCAGGAAGCTGGGATCCCAACACAGATGGAAGCCCTGCTCTCTGATAACGAAGCGCTGGTGAAAAAGCTGGATATGGTGCCGGTGGAGTGCGTCATCCGTAACCGTGCGGCCGGATCTCTGGTGAAACGTCTGGGCGTGGAAGAGGGCCTGGTGCTCAATCCACCGTTGTTTGACCTGTTCCTGAAAGACGATGCCAAGCATGACCCGATGGTCAACGAGTCTTACTGTGAGACCTTCGGCTGGGTCAACAAAGAGAACCTGGACCGTATGCGTGAGCTGACCTACAAAGCGAACGACGTCCTGACAAAATTGTTCTCGGATGCGGGTTTGATCCTCGTCGACTTCAAGCTGGAGTTTGGTCTGTTCAACGGCGAAGTGGTACTGGGTGATGAGTTCTCCCCGGACGGTGCGCGCCTCTGGGATAAAGAAACCCTGAACAAGATGGACAAAGATCGCTACCGCCAGAGCCTGGGCGGGTTGATCGAAGCTTACGAAGAAGTGGCGAATCGTCTGGGCGTTAAGCTGGACTGATTGCCCGGCGCGGTTTATCCGCCCCGTGATTAAAAGGTCAGGCTTGCCTGGCCTTTTTCGTTATACTCGTCATACTTCAAGCTGCAGGTGCGTTGGCTGCACTCAGTCACCCGAATCACTTAACAAGTGTAAGCTCATCGGGATTCCTTCCCTGCCGCCTTCCTTCAGCTCGAATTATTTAGGGTATATGTTTTTTCTGCTTCCCGCGTTTTCTGGTGTTCCCCGCTGCGTCAGACTAAAATCGACTGATATATTGTTGTGATTATCACGAGGGAGAATTTATGCGCTGGCAAGGGCGTCGCGAAAGCGACAATGTGGAAGATCGCCGTAACGAATCCGGGACTGTTGGTGGCGGGCGTATCCGTATTCCCCGTGGCAAAGGGGGCATCGCTCTGCTGATCCTGGTGGCAATCGCCAGCTACTACGGCTACGACCTGACCCCATTGCTGACCGGGGATGGCAGCGCCATGTCACAGGCCACTCAGCAGCAACAGCGTCGGGTGACGCCGAAAGAAGATGAAGCGGCACAGTTTACCCGTACCGTTTTCGCCCTGACGGAAGACACCTGGCAGAAACTGTTCCAGCGAATGAATAAAACCTGGCAGCCGCCCACGCTGGTGATGTACCGCGGCCAGACGTCAACCGCCTGCGGCAGCGGACAGTCGGCAATGGGGCCGTTCTACTGCCCGGCAGACAGTAAAGTGTATATCGACCTCTCTTTCTATGACGAAATGACCCATAAGCTGGGAGCGGGTGGCGAATTTGCCCAGGGCTATGTTATTGCTCATGAGGTGGGTCACCATGTTCAGCACCTGCTGGGCATCGATAAAAATGTGCGTCAGCTGCAACAGAATGTCAGCCGGGCCGAAGTGAACCAGCTGTCCGTGAAAATGGAGCTGCAGGCTGACTGCTTTGCCGGCGTCTGGGGCCACTATATGCAGCAGGAAAATATACTGGAAACCGGTGACCTTGAGTCGGCGCTCAATGCTGCTCAGGCCATTGGTGACGACCGTCTGCAACAGCGCAGCCAGGGCCGGGTGGTGCCGGACAGCTTCACACACGGCACTTCGCAGCAGCGTTATACCTGGTTTAAGAAAGGTTTCGACAGCGGCAATCCTGGCCAGTGTAATACCTTTGCGGGTTAACGCAGGTGCATGACCTGATAACGGCAACGGCTCAGATTGAACGACAGGGTTGGCGTCGTCTGCTGGTGATCAGCGGTGAAGCTGCGTGGTGCGCACAGCAGGCTGCGGATGTGATGCTTCAGTTGTCCGGCGACGGGTTGTGGGTGGGGAAACCCGAGAACCCCAGGCTGAGCTGTGAGCCGCAGGCTATCCGCACGCTGCTGGGGCGCGAGTTCCGCCACGCCGTGTTTGATGCCCGCGACGGTTTCCATGCCGAGGCTTTTGCCGCGCTGGCGGGCACACTGCGTGCCGGTAGCTGGCTGCTGCTGCTGGTGCCCGAATGGGAACGCTGGGCGCAGCGCCCGGATGCCGATTCACTGCGCTGGAGTGAAGGAGACAGCCCCTGCGCCAGCACGCGTTTTGTTCATCATGTTCAACGGTCGTTACTGGCCGATCCGCGCGTGCAGCTGTGGCGCCAGCATTTCCCCCGAACGCTTTCTTCTGTTGCACTCCAGCCCGACTGGCAGACGGATAACCGCGCACAGCAGGACATCCTCACGCAGCTTCTCAATGCCACCCCCGGTATTTATGCCCTGACCGCCGCCCGTGGGCGCGGCAAATCCGCACTGGCGGGGATGCTGGCGGCCCGCTGGCCGGGGCGTTGTCTGGTGACCGCCCCCGGCCGGGTGTCCACGGACGTGCTGGCGCAGTTTGCCGGAGATCACTTCCAGTTTGTGGCACCGGACCGGTTACTGGCAGAAGCAGAACAGCTTGCGCCTGGCATTGACTGGCTGTTGATCGATGAGGCGGCCGCCATTCCGGCACCGCTGTTGCAGCGGCTGGTGGCGTTATTTCCCCGGGTGTTGCTGACCACCACCGTGCAGGGTTACGAAGGCACCGGACGTGGCTTTATGCTGAAGTTCTGCGCCTCGCTGCCTGCGGTGACGCACTACCAGCTTGCAGAGCCTCTGCGCTGGGCGGCTAACGATCCTCTGGAGCAGATTGTCGCCGGGATGCTGCTGTTCGAGGAGGGTATCGCTGAGCCGCTGCAGGGCGCAGTACATTACAGCGCGTTGGAGCAGGATGACTGGCTGCGGCAGCCTGAACGTATGGCGACGATCTATCAACTGCTGACCAGCGCACACTATCGCACCTCGCCGCTGGATCTGCGCCGCATGATGGATGCACCGGGCATGCATTTTCTGGTGGCCACGCAGGCGGAGAGCGTGCAGGGCGCGCTGTGGCTGGTCGATGAAGGTGGACTATCTGCGGAGCTGGCAGCGGCGGTGTGGGCAGGCAAACGCCGTCCGCGCGGTAATCTGGTTGCTCAGTCGCTGGCGGCCCACGGCGGTTCTCTGGTTGCGCCGCAGCTGCGTTCACGGCGTATCAGCCGCATTGCTGTATCACCGCTGCTGCGTGGGCGCGGCATTGGTCAGCAGCTGATCGCCCATGCGCTTGAGCAGACACAAGAACTGGACTATCTCTCCGTCAGCTTTGGTTTTACCGAACCGTTGTGGCGTTTCTGGCAGCGCTGTGGTTTCCAGCTGGTGCGCATCGGCAGCCAGCGTGAAGCCAGCAGCGGCTGTTACGCGGCGATGGCTGTACTGCCGATCAGTTCTGCGGGGCGGCAGTTGACCGCCTGTCTGACACAGCGGCTGGCACGCGACGGTTACTGGCTGCGCCAGCAGGTCGATGCGCAGGAGCTACCGCTGACAGACCAGAGGGATCTGACGCTGACGGATGATGACTGGCAGGAGTTGTCCGGTTTCGCCTGGGCACAACGGCCCTTTGAGGCCAGCTTTGCTGCGCTGGGGCGTTTGGTCGGCCAGTATACAGGCACGCTGCCGCTTCTGCATGCTGCCCTGCTGGAGGGGCAATCCGCGTCCGATATTTGCACCCGATTCGTTCTTGGTGGGCGCAAAGCCTTGCTGGTGGCGTGGCGGCAGGAAGTGCAGCAGGCGTTGATCGGGCTGGATGCCTCACGGGCACAACAGCACGAGCAGTGGGTCAACTCATTGCAATAAATCCAACATCATTGTCAAAAATACGCCGTTTTCATTATCACTGAGGGGCGTATGATCGTCTTATTGTACTAAGGAGATCATGATGAAATATGACCATGTTGTCGTCCAGAACCCGTCGTTACCTGCGACCCAACTGTTTTTGCTGTATCACGCTGCGGGCGACAATCCGGTTGCCATGAGTGAAATTGGCCGCTGGTTTAGCGGGGCATTTCCCCGCGCGCTGGTGGTGAGCATCGGCGGGCCGGAGCAGGATACGCAGGGTGGATTTCAGTGGTTTGATCCGTCTGCGGCCGATCTACAGCTGGCTGTAACGGAGGCGATGGACGGATTTATCGCCAGCGTTCGCCACTGGCAGCAGCAAAGCGGCGTTAAAGCAGACGCAACGGCGCTGATTGGCTTTTCTCAGGGTGCGACGATGGTGCTGGAAGCGGTGAAGGCGCAGAGCGGGCTGGCAGGGCGGGTGGTGGCGTTTAGCGGCCGCTATGCCACGCTGCCGCAGCAGGCGGGCACACGCACCACTATCCATCTGATCCACGGCGATAATGATACTGTGCTGCCATTGACCCATGCGCTGGATGCTGAGGAGCGGTTATCGGCGATCGGGGGCGATGTCACACTGGATATTGCCCCCGATCTTCCCCATGCCATTGATGACCGCGCGATGCAGTTTGCGCTCGATCGCCTGCAGTTTACCGTGCCGCGCCGCTACTTTGATGAAGCGTTTAGCGGCAGTAAACCGGGCGATGAAGATGTTGTGGCATTGATGTGACAGGTGGGGCTGGGCGGACCGGAAAAGAAGGATCGCCTCTGGAATTAACGCCCCAGGGGCCGATCATCTGTTTTGATCGGCCCCTGTTTTTTAATGGCGTTATTTCTTTTTCGGCCAGTCGTCTTCGTCATCCCACTTATCGTTGAAATCACGATGCGGAGGCAGCTCGGGTTTGTTATCGAGAAACTTTTTGTGATCGATACGCTTCAGGTCTTTGTAGACGTTCATCAGAATACCAATCATCAGCAGGATCACCAGGATCCACCAGTAGTGCTTTATAAATTCCATCATTTCACCTTTATGCGATCAGCTGTTCCATGATCCGCTGGTACATGCGGCTAAGGAGCTGCAGGTCGGCGGCTTTAACGCACTCATTGATTTTATGAATGGTGGCATTCACCGGGCCGAGTTCCACAACCTGTGCGCCCATACGGGCAATAAAGCGTCCGTCAGAGGTGCCGCCAGTGGTTAACAGTTCCGGCCTGATTTCATTATAGTGCTCAACCGCGTTGACCACCGCATCAACCAGCTTACCGCGTGAGGTCAGGAACGGCTGTCCAGAGAGTTTCCACTCAATGCTGTAACGCAGCTGGTGACGATCGAGCAGTTCCTGCACTTTCTGCTGAATCATCACATCGGTCAGTTCGGTACTGAAACGGAAATTGAACTGCACAAAACAGTCACCGGGGATGACATTGTTGCTGCCGGTGCCGGCCTGAACGTTGGCAATCTGCATGCTGGTCGGCGGGAAGAATTCATTACCGCGATCCCACTCGGTAGCAACCAGCTCGTTCAGCGCAGGCATCGCCCGATGTATCGGGTTATCGGCCAGGTGCGGATAGGCCACATGGCCCTGAACGCCGTGAATCGTCAGATTGGCGGTAATCGAGCCGCGACGACCGTTTTTAACCACATCGCCCACCACTTCGGTACTGGAGGGTTCACCCACCAGGCAGTAGTCCATGCGTTCGTTGCGCGCCATCAGCGCTTCCACCACCTTAACGGTGCCATGAGTCCCGCTGGCCTCTTCATCGGAGGTGATCAGGAAAGCCAGACGCCCTTTGTGATTCGGGTGTGCTGTTACAAAGCGTTCAGCGGCAACGGTCATCGCAGCCAGCGAACCTTTCATATCGGCTGCGCCACGGCCAAACAGCATACCGTCGCGGATCGTCGGTTCAAACGGGGGGTTAATCCAAAGGTTGGCATCGCCAGTCGGCACCACGTCAGTGTGGCCGGCAAACGCCAGCGTTTCGCCTTCGCCGCGCCATGCCCAAAAGTTCAGCGTGTCGCCCATATTCATCGGTTCGATAGTGAAACCCAGCGCCTGGAGACGGGCAATCAGAATCGCCTGGCAACCCGCATCGTCAGGGCTGAGGGAAGGGCGACGAATAAGCTGCTGCGTCAGCTCAATGACCGGACAGTGCATGATTATGACTTCTCCTGGATAAACGGCATATAGGTGGCTTCACTAAAGCCCAGCAGCATAGAGCCGTCTGGCGCACAGAGCAACGGGCGTTTGATGATTGCGGGCTGTGCCAGCATCAACGTCAGCGCAGTTGCTGGATTATCCACCGCATTACGCTCTGACTCTTCCAGTTTACGCCAGGTGGTGCCACGGGTATTGAGCAGCGCCTGCCAGCCGAGCGTATCGATAAAGCGCTGGAGTAACGCTTCATCCAGCCCGTCTGCACGGTAATCGTGAAACTGGTAGTTCACGCCCTGGCTTTCCAGGTATTTACGGGCTTTTTTGATGGTGTCGCAGTTTTTGATGCCGTACATGGTCAGCGGTTTTTTTGCGGTGTTGTCAGACATAAAAAAAGTTACCTCTTTAAAGGGTAAGTTCAGAGCAACAGATACCTTGCGAGAGGCTCAACCGTAAGGAAGCATTGCTCACTAAATATTTTGGAGATAATGCCCCAGTAGAGGATTTCGATCCAGACTATGAGCTAGCTATCGATGAAGGGCGTTCAGCATTCAAAGCTGAATATTTGCATGAAAGTGCGGGGTTAGGACGATTTCTCAAGCGTGTTAATGATGGTGACATAGCGAAAGGATCGGTACTCATCGTTGAAAGTCTCGATTGGTGCTCTCTCGAAAACCCTTTCAAGTGTGTCGAGTACATTTCTAAATTAGATCGTGCTCAAATCGAACTACATGATGTTGAGAAGCGGCTTATCATTAGCCGCAAGCACTCTAATAGCCTAACTTTTGCGACCATGACCGCCGAACGTTCTTACGAAGAGTCTTGTCTAAAGTCTATGACATTCTCCCCGTTGATTAGTACACCCCGATGTCAGTAATGTCTTCATAAGCCACATGAGGATATCCCCGTGAAGAAGCGTTTTTCCGACCAACAGATCATCAGTATTCTCCGCGAAGCTGAAGCCGGGGTATCCCCCCGTGAACTTTGCCGCAAGCATGCCATTTCTGATGCCACGTTTTATACCTGGCGTAAGAAGTATGGAGGCATGGAAGTGCCCGAGGTTAAACGCCAGAAGTCGCTTGAGGAAGAGAACGCCAGACTCAAGAAGCTGCTGCCGAAGCCATGCTGGATAAGGAGGCACTTCAGGTGGCTCTGGGCCGAAAGTACTGACGACAGACCAGAAGCGGAAAGCCGTGGTGTTAATGTGTGATACGACCGGTCTGTCGCAATGTCGTGCCTGCAGGCTCACAGGTTTGTCCCTGTCGACCTGCCGCTATGACGCTCAGCGCCCAGCTGCTGATGCACATTTATCAGGGCGCATCACTGAGCTGGCACTGGAGCGCAGGCGTTTTGGCTATCGCCGCATCTGGCAGTTACTGCGCCGTGAAGGGCTTCATGTTAATAACAAGCGCGTGTACCGCCTTTATCATCTGAGCGGGCTGGGTGTAAAACGCAGACGACGTCGTAAAGGGCTAGCAACAGAGCGTCTGCCGCTGCTCGCCCGGTGGCGCACAATCTGACCTGGTCGATGGATTTCGTCATGGATGCACTGGCCACCGGTCGCAGGATCAAGTGCCTTACCTGCGTCGATGGCTGCACAAAGGAATGCCTGACTGTCACTGTTGCCTTTGGGATTTCAGGCGTGCAGGTCACGCGTATTCTGGACAGCATTGCGCTGTTTCGCGGCTATCCGGCGACGATAAGAACTGATCAGGGCTCGGAATTTACCTGCCGCGCGCTCGATCAATGGGCCTTTGAGTATGGCGTGGAGCTGCGGCTTATCCAGCCCGGCAAGCCGACACAGAACGGATTTATTGAGAGTTTTAACGGACGCTTTCGCGATGAGTGCCTGAATGAACACTGGTTCAGTGACGTCAGTCATGCCAGGAAAACTATCAGTGAATGGCGTCAGGATTATAATGAGTGCCGTCCGCACTCCGCGCTGAATTATCAGACGCCGTCTGAATTTGCGGCGGCCTGGAGAAAGGGTAATTCTGAGAGTGAAGGATCCGACATTACTAACTGAGTGTTGTATCTAATCCTGGGGGCAGGTCAGATAATGTAGAAGTACCCAAGGATGCTTGAGTACTACTAATTCAAAGATCAGGTTTTGATATTTGTTATATCAAAGTAATCAGGAACTAGATTTGCTGAGCCAATAAAACTTTTATATGACTTTTCGCATTCATCAAACGTAACAAGTGTTTTCAACATTTCAAAAAACTCTCTTTTTTTCGACTCTATTTTATTAAAATCCTCATCAGAAGAGGAATGTGAGATTAATTCATCTATTTTCTTTATCGCATTGTCAATTTGTTTCAGGGTACTAATAAAATGGATTAAATCTCTAAGGAATTTTTTATGATAAGTTTGGGAGGGTGATTTTAGTTTCCAACCTAGCTTTTCTAATGAATCAATGGTGGTTTTTATCTTAAACATTAAATCATGATTTTGTTGATAAGATAGTTTTTTTTCATTAAGGGTTGAAGTGAAATAATTATAAGCGTCATCATAATTGCTATGATAATAATAAGTAGTGTGGTCTTCTAATATTGAGTTGAATTTTCTGTTACTCATGAATAGTTTTGGATGTAAGTCTGTTATCAGTTCTTTAGCTAAAGTAAATGCATGTTCATCCATCTTTTGATGAAACCAGTTAGGTGCATTTTTATACACAAGAAATGCCACATACAGTGTCCCTAATGTTCCTAATGTATTGAAAAAGTCCATCAGGTTTCCGAATTCAAAATGCCCTTTGGATTTTTTTAATGCACCATTAACAACGAGCCATAATGAAAGTACTAACAGGATTGATATTGAGATTTTTAAGAAGGCATTATATATCTTAAGTATCATTTCTTGACCTTTAATTTTGATTTTTGCCGATTATTTTATTTCGTGCTGTGTTACCCCAGCTTCGTGTCTGTAACTTAACCGAGGATACAAGGCGTTTTCTATACAGAAGATCACACAAAAATATGGCAACAAAAAATGAAAATTTACTTTTAGCCGTTTGTGGTACTTCATCAGGCCCGAGCCAAGGAAGCTTATCCATTAAGGAACTTACTTTTGGACTTTCAAAGGAAACTCCGACCCAACTATGACCAAACTCATTACGAATTTTTCGTAATATGCTGATTTCTTCGAGTTCATGATCCATTAACAAGCCAAGAGAATGAGCCATAGAAGCACGTGCAGAAAAGGTTCCTAAAGGCGATGCAAATCCTTTAAGTAATGATTCCTTGCTTTTACCATCAATAAGATATGTATTTAAGATGTCATATAACCATTCATCGAGTATTGAAGCTGCAAGTAGAACAGTACCACGATCAGATTCTTTGTTAAATTCGTTTAAAAATAAACCGAGATTAATGACTTCAGGTTCTGTGTTCATGGTCTATCCCTTAACCTAAAACTAGATTGATACCACAAAACCATTTAATTTCATAGGTCTATGATAAATATTTCATGATACATATGAGGATTTACCATGTTAAGAATCGAATATAACAAAACACAAGATAAGTACTACTTCTTGTACGTCACAGATGAAGTAAGGATCAGTAGCACTGACACTAATTCATTCACAGTTGAGGATAGGGATTATCGAACAGTACAGATACACAACATCTGGAGTTACCTGAATACGAGCAAGGATGTCTTGTTTGAACTCAGTGTACTTACACAGTACGCGAAGGAAGTGATCAACGCGGTACAAGTGTAAGTACCCCACCAAAACGGCCCATTCACTTTTAGAGATCTTCCGGCATACTGATTATATCCCCGGAGGAGATCGCCATGCGTAAAGCACGATTCACCGAACACCAGATCATCGCCGTTCTGAAGTCCGTCGAAGCCGGACGCACCGTTAAGGATGTCTGCCGCGAGGCCGGGATCTCTGAGGCTTCGTACTACAACTGGAAAGCGAAGTTCGGCGGCATGGAAGCCTCTGATATCAAAAAGATGAAGGATCTTGAGGATGAAAACCGTCGACTGAAACAGATGTTTTCGGACCTGAGTCTGGAATGCCGGGCGCTGAAAGACGTCATCGAAAAAAAGCTTTAAAACCAGCGATAAAGCGTGAGCTCGTTAGCTATCTGACCACGCAGTTTACGATGAGCATACGCCAGGCATGCAGGACGTTATCGCTGAGCAGGACGGTGTTTCGTTATCAACCGGATACGCGACGTGATGAAGCGGTGATCCAGAGGCTGACTGAGGCGGCTGAACGCTATCCGCGATACGGATTTAAAAAGCTTTTTCAGGTGCTGCGCAGGCAGGGCAACAGGTGGAACCATAAAAGGGTTCACCGTATTTACTGCCTGCTGAAACTGAATTTTCGCCGTAAGGGAAAACAGCGCCTGCCGGTGCGTAATCCGGCTCTGCTGGCGACGCCAGAGGCGATGAACCAGAGCTGGTCCATCGATTTTATACACGATGCGCTGGTGTGCGGCAGGCGCTTCAGGACTTTCAACGTCGTTGATGATTTTAACCGTGAAGCACTGGCTATCGAAATTGACCTGAATATCCCGGCGCAGCGTGTCGTCCGGGTGCTGGACAGGATAGTGGCAAACCGTGGATATCCGCTGAAGATGCGGATGGATAACGGACCGGAACTGATATCCCTGGCTCTGGCGCAATGGGCCGAAGAACATGGTGTGATGCTGGAATTTATCAGGCCCGGCAAGCCCACGCAGAATGCCTTTATCGAACGGTTTAACCGAACGTACCGGACCGAAATACTGGATTTTTATCTGTTCAGAACGCTGAATGAAGCACGGGAAATCACAGAACGCTGGCTGAATGAATATAACAGCGAGCGCCCTCATGAATCCCTGAATAACCTTACGCCGGAAGAATACCGGCTGATAACTGAAAACCCGGAAATCTCAAAAAGTGCGTGGAACTAAAACGGGTGTACTTACAGTACTACCGCCAATTCCGCTTGCCGATATATGGAAAGTACTGATAATCTTGATTGGTGGAAACTAATAAAACAAGGGTTAACGTGAAATTTAAATTTATAGACTGTATTAGTGTCTTATCAGTTGTACTGATTTTTTTATTTTCAATATCTGCCACATTTCCAAGCTCACATAAAGAAGTGAAGATTACCGATTGGGTTTCTGTTTTTATTAACATCCTAATTGCTTATGCTGCAATTAAGGGTGTTAATATTGCTAGGGATTGGAAGAAGGCTTTGACTGATGGGAAAATCCCAGAGGAAGGACATAAATTGAAGTTTGATACTCTTGATAAATGCAATGAATCCATATTCAAATTCCTTCCTATGATATTTGAGTTTCAATTACCGTCTAAGGCTTCAGATGACTTCTTTAATGATAAAGATACAATTGATTTCTTTTTGAGTTACCATCGCTTCAATAGAGACATCGATAACGTAAGAGATTCCGTCTATGATATTCATGATGCCATAGAAAGAATTCGTTTCCTGGGGTGGGATTTCTGTGATGATAAGTTGGTTGAATTTGATAATATTAATCATTTGGTCGATGAACTCTATGTTTTTAGGTTTCAGCTTGATAATTTAATGAACGACTTTTTTACATCTAAAGACATATATTTTAAAGGTGATAGGGAGTTTCCAACGGTAAGATATAAATCTGATGCTGCTGATATTGCTGATGTGAAGGCTATATTAAATGATTTCTTTTCTTCTAAGGAAAGATTATCGGATTTTAAAAGAACTCTTGATAATATGATCTCAACTAGGGGATTATTCATTAATTCATTGAGGTTGTTGACTGATCGGAACGGTAGATTAATAGATTTGATCATGCCATTGAAATGAGTAAAGCCAAACACCTGATAAACCAGGTGTTTAGTTAGGGTAAAGTTCAGTCCCAATACTCTGAAGAATCTAGTCCTCGAACATTCGTATGTTCAGTGTATGTTGCATTTCGTACTATTTTTCCAGTGGATTTATCAATGATGTTGTAATATTCGATCTCAGTTTGTCCCATATGTCCTTTTGTTCGTTTACCAGTGCGAACATAATCGAACTGAGATGGTGGATATTGCTCTTTGAATTCATCATCTGTCATTTTATTTCGCCTATTACATTTAATAGTGCTTAAGAATTATGTGCATTGTTTTTCGTTAACTTGCTGTCATTTATCAACGTATTCGAAGAAATCATCGAAGGGAATGGTCATCTTGTCATGACAGTCTTTCAAGTCTTGATATTTTTCATGAAGTGATTTGTTGTTTTCGCTCCATAGTTTATTTCGATTGGTTATGTCTAAATTAGAGAAATCCTTTATTAGAGTATTGGTGATATCAAGGATTTCTTTTATATTTTTCAGGTACGACCTGAAATTGTCTTCTTGGGTTTTTCTAATTGATAAATTCCACTGCTTCAATGCGTCAAATTCGATTGTTATATTAAAGAATGAGTTCATGTTAAGTATGAAATTTTTTGTAAGTTCTTCAGATAGTTTGTTTAAAAGGTTTTTTTCTGTAATATCACTAGAATAAGCTGCTGTTGTATAAGAAACTAAGATATTTAAGCTACATTTTATTTCTGCTGTTTTTCTCAAGCATAAAGTTGCATGATCAACTGCTTTTGATTTTACTTTTTCACTTAACCAGTCTTTGACACTAATTGCTGCCATTACAGCAACAACAGCCGTTACAGTATCCATAATTGCAGATATTAAGCTACTGTCGATCTTCAATAAAAAGATAGTATCGGCATAAATTGGTATCATGATTCCTGTCGCAAGGCAGATTAGATGAGATAGCCTAAGACTTTCTATCATATTAATGATTAATTTTTTTATTTTCATAGCCATTCCCTGATTTAGTACTACTCACACTTCCAGATAGTGTTTTGTACACCTTGTCCGGTGGGTAAGTGCGGGTTCATGTTTGCACTATGATGGTAAGTCGCCTTGCTCTTGCCGTACTGAGCACATGCTGCATTAGCAGTCTTTTGTAGGCTATCTAACCCATACCATGCATCAGATTGAATGCTTACTTTTTCGCCATCGTTATACTGCACTTGAGCACAACCTGCCAGCATGAAAGGCAGGACTAAAAGGGTAAGTTTGTACATGGTATTCCTGAGTGTTTAGCGTCCTTAGTTGAGAACTATCCTAACATTACGGATGAACAACGGGACTACTAAATTTAGTAGTTTTAACTGTAAGGCTAAGCATTTTGGTTCTTTGAACTAAATATAAAATAAATAGTAACTTACTTTATCAGTATCAGTATCAGTATCAGTATCAGTATCAGTATCAGTATCAGTATCAGTATCAGTATCAGTATCAGTAGGTTAGTAGTATCGATATTAGTTAGTGTTAAGTACCATATATTTTAATGCCGTACATGGTTAACGTGTTTTTTGCGGTGTTGTCTGCCATGAGAATAGGGTTCCTTTATCTGTCAATAATCGCCTGGCACACAGTCTACAGCGGATCACGCCAACAGGCAGCCTTCACAGTAAGGAATGAAGTGGTTTACTGAATTTGGC
>NZ_JBJGXA010000029.1:0-1244 GCF_045107195.1 Erwinia sp. AnSW2-5 | reverse complement strand
TGTAATGGTCAACTAAAACCGGACACGGATTTAGGCACATTGTTGTAATCGGCGTTCATATTCATTCGGCGATATATTGCCCAGCCGGTAATGCCGACGCTTCAGATTATAAAAACTGTCGATATAATCGATAACGTCCGCAATGCCCTGACTTCGGGTTTCATAGCGACGGTAGTTAACTCTCTCTGCTTTCAGGCTGCGGAAGAACCTCTCCGTAACGGCATTATCCAGACAGTTACCCTTGCGGCTCATACTGCCCGTCACACCAGGTTCCTGTTGGCAGGACTGGAACTGGGCGCTGGTATACTGAGCACCTTGATCGCTATGGAATACGACTGGGCCTGTTGGCCGTCGTTTATTAACCGCCAGTCGTAATGCCCGGATAGTCAGGGCGCTGTCCGGTTTGTCCGAGAACGCCCAACTCACTATTTTTCTTGAACATAAGTCCATGACAATAGCCAGATATAACCAGCCCTGAGCGGTACGAAGATAGGTGATATCACCTGACCACCAGGTATTCAATGTCTCTGGATTAAACTGTCGATTCAACAGATTAGCCGCCACTACAGCCGGTTTACCACCGCGTGGATAGCGATGACGTCCGGGACGCTTCGCAACCAGCATAAGGGTCTTCATTATCTGACGGACACGGTATCAGCCAACGTTAAAACCCTGTTCACGCAGCTCAATACACATGCGCCGACTGCCATACGTCGCATCCATTTCAGCATGAACATGCTTAGCCGCCGCATGAAGCATCAGTACATTTGCTCTGAGGGCTGGCCGCCGACTCCGGGCGTAAAATACACTGCGCGTGAGGGACAGGCATCGACATACTTGCTGGATGTTTGCCCCGGCCTTCTTCAGCTTCAGCGCGACTTTTTGTCGTTGTTCATTTCCATGGCGAAGAAGGCTGAAGCCTTTTTTAACAGGTCATTGTCGCTTTGCAACTGACGTACCTGCTTTTCAAGTTCCTGTATTCGTCGTTGTTCAGACGTGATCGCGGTGGCGATGGGAGTATCTCCCCTGACTTCTCCGCGATATTGGCGTAACCAGCGTTGTAATGTTGAAAGGCCTATATTCATCGTTTCAGCAGCCTGAGTCACCGGGTACTTATGCTGGTAGAACCAAATTGACACATTCCTGCTTGAACTCATGGGTAAACGTTTTTCTTCGCATTCTCACCTCGTTAGCGTTGCTCATTATATCTCTAACAAAGTGTCCGGAATGATTAGACCATTACA
>NZ_JBJGXA010000028.1:0-40252 GCF_045107195.1 Erwinia sp. AnSW2-5 | reverse complement strand
GCCGCCCTTTGGTCGCTTCGCCCACAACGTGGGAAAGCGAAACGCCCTTGACGTTGACCTGGCCCTGGCCCTGGCCCTGGCCGTTAAACGTTAAACGTTAAACGTTAAACGTCAACCTGACCGTTAACGTCGCGCAGCACTCACCGCATCATGCAAATTCAACCGCTGCCAGAAGCTCTGCTCGCCATTGCCGGAAAGCGGGTAGCCCCCAGCAAGCGCAGTCTTTACCATCAGCTGTCGGCGTTGAGCCGCACTCAGGTTCGGTAATGCCGCTTCCAGCAACACTTCCGCCCCTTCCGGCACCACCAGCGGTGCAGGCTTCGCGTTCACTACCGGCAGGTTGTAAGTCAGGGTGAAACGATAGAAAGCCTGCATCGATTTTGCCGCATACGGGTCCGTTTTCGCAGGCACCAACGCACAGGCTTTCAGCGACATACCGCACTCTTTTTCCAGCGCGCTACGCAGCTGCTGCTTCGCCTCATCAAACCGTTTACGGTAAGCCGGATCGTTCAGGTAGTGCGCCACATTGCGCTGCGCCACCATACGCGAACCCATCACATCCAGCGGATAATGCACGCCAAGC
The DNA here is from genome assembly GCF_045107195.1 of Erwinia sp. AnSW2-5. NCBI lineage: Bacteria > Pseudomonadati > Pseudomonadota > Gammaproteobacteria > Enterobacterales > Erwiniaceae > Erwinia > Erwinia sp. AnSW2-5. The sequence continues at coordinate 39,669 of NZ_JBJGXA010000028.1, read as the reverse complement.
ACGATGCGTGAGTAACCATAACGCGCACCGCGATCCACCAGCGGCACAAAACGCTCCGGCAGCATCTGCGCCATCAGCAGCGCATCGGTATACCCGGCATTGGTGTGCCCGCTCGGGAAAGAGCCGCCGTCGGCGGTATACGGATGGTTATCGTTCACTACCGCATTGTCCGGCACCAGATGAATGCTGTTGGCCGGGATCAGGAACGGGCGCTTATAGTCGAAGTGTTTTTTCGCCTCGCTGGTGCTGACTTCACTGGCTTTGATCAGCGCAGCGGCTTTACTCAGCTCACCTTTGTTATAGGCACTGACAAAAGCCTGACCGAGACGAGGCCCCAGCGCATCCGCCAGGAAATAGAGATAGTTCTGCCCTTCGGCATCGATCAGCGCTTGCTGGCGCAGTGATGTGGTCGCATTAAGGTTGATGTTTTCGACCGTCGCCAGGTTCTGAGCCAGGATGCTCTCCGGCAACGTGCTGAATGCGCCCAGCAGCGCAATGCCCGCCTGCTGATTCGCTTTCTTATCAAAATCATAACCGCCGGACTTCAGCCACGCCGTATCCGTCAGCGGTTTACCCTGCTTCGCCCCCTCAAGCTGGCTGCGCTCAATCTTGTCGTGTTTGCCTTTGATCGCCGCAATCAGCGAGCGTTGTACCTGATTGTGCAACGCCAGATAATCAGCGCTGCCCTGCGCGTTGGTGGCGCTGTCAGCAATAGCGGCGGCCTCAGGGAGTTGCAGGGCTGCTTTAGCCTGAGAGAACTGGCTGACCAACAGTGCTGCGGTCAGTAACGTAAGACGAAAGCGCATAAACCCTCCTTTTATTAAATACTGGCAGCCAGGCTAGCGCCGTTGGATGACGGTTTTATGTCAATTCATATCCCGATACAGTTCTGAACACATTACTGATTAAACCTGCCACGGCAGCACGCCGCGATAACGTCGTGCCAGCCACGAGGCCAGCAGCATCAGCAGCACCACCAGCAGGATCATCAGGCAGCCAACGGCGGCGGCCAGCGTTGAGGAGCCGCCCTCATCGAGGAAGACAATCGTCGGTCCCAGGGTCTGCGTCGCGGAGGTCACCAGCAGAATCGATACCTGAATTTCGTTCAGCGCGGTCAGGAACACCAGGATCGCCCCGGCAATCGCCGAAGGCGCCACCAGCGGCAGCACAATGTCACGCATGCGCCGCAGAAAACCCGCGCCTGCCAGCTGTGCGGCTTCATCCAGCGAGCGCTCGATGCGCGCAAACCCGGCCAGCGTTGGCCGCAGTACCAGCGCCAGAAAATTAGAGAGATAGGCCGCGAGAATAATCCACACCGTGCCGTACAGACTGACATTCACCAGCGGCAGCGGTTTCAGGAAGAACAGCAGCGCGGCAATCCCGGTGACCACGCCGGGTAAGGCGTAAGCCAGCTCGCTGGAGAGATGCAGCACCCGCACCAGGCGGCTGCGACGCCAGCTAAGGAAACAGGCCATAAACAGCGCCATCACCGTGAGGATCGCCACCGCCAGCAGCGTCAGCCCGAGGCTGGTGAAAAAGGCATGACGCACCGCCGGGTAGTCAAACAGCGCATTACGGTAGTTCAGCAGCGTCAGCGATTGCAGGTTCAGCGCCTGACCAAAACCCTGCGTCAGCGAGGTGGTCAGCAGTGCCGAAAGCGGCAGCAGCAGGATCAGCACCATCAGCAACCAGACCGCGCACTCCACCGGCAAACGCCAGCGCCCGAGGGACTGCGTAAACGGCTGCGTGCTGCCGTTTACGCGCACATCGCGCCGTCCGCCCAGCAGGTTACTGATCAGCATCCCGCCGAGGGTGATCGCCGCCAGCAGCAGCGAGAGCACCGCCATATCGGGCAACGCGCCCGGTCCGGTGGTATTCAGCTGCTGATAAACCAGGGTGATCAACGTCGGCACCCGGCCAGGGATACCGAGCATCGCCTGAATACCAAAGTTGCCGGCCGCCGCCACAAACGACAGCGCCGCCCCGGCAAAGATCGCCGGGCGCGCCAGCGGCAGCACCACCGTCAGCAGGACGTGCAGCGGTGATGCACCGGTAATGCGCGCCGCCTCCACCAGTTCGGCGGGCAGGCGTTGCAGCCCGGCACGCACCGCCAGAAACACCAGCGGCGCATTGTGCAGGCCGAGCAGCAGAATAATGCCGCCCAGCGAATAGAGCGGCGGTGGCCCGCCACGGTCAAAGGGTAACCCGAGGGCCACCAGCGCCTGCATCACCACACTGGACGGTGACAGCGCCTGGACCCAGGCCAGCGCCGTGACCTGCGGGGGGATCATCAGCGGCAAAATAAACGCAAACACCCATGCCGCCTTCGCCCGCATATTGCTCAGGGCCACCAGCCAGGCGGCCAGCGTTCCCAGAACCAGCGCCAGCGCCGTCGAAGCCAGCGCAATCAGCAGCGTGTTACCTGTGGCACGCAGCACGCGCGGGGTGGCCAGTAGCTCAAACAGACGCTGACTGTCCGGCACACCCTGCGGTGCCACGGCGGCCCAGACCAGCCGCGCCAGCGGGGCCACCGACAGCAGGCCAATCATCAGCGCCAGCAGCCACAGCACCCAGTGCTCGCTGCCGGGCAGGCGAAACCTGCGCGGCCCCGGCAGGCTGCGCGTCAGAGAAGGCAACACGCTCATCCTTTAGCCACCAAAGATTTCAGTGAATTTATCCCGTATCTGCTTATCGTCGGCTACCGCTTTATCGGTATCCAGCGTCAGCAGTTTGATGCTGTCCATCGGCGCAAAGCCTTCCGGTGCCGCCACATTTTTGTCGATGGGTCGGTTACCCTGGGTGGCGACCAGCTGCTGGCCCTTTTCCGACAGCATAAAGCTGACGAAGGCTTTGGCGGCGGCCACGTTATGCGCCCCTTTCAGGATCGCCACCGGCTCGGTCACGTAGGACACACCCTCTTTCGGATACACCAGGTCAACCGGCGATCCCTGTTTCTTCGCGCGGATGATATCGGCATCGGTGATCACACCGTATTTCGCCATGCCGCTGGCGACCGCTTTCAGCGCCGGGCCGTTACCGCCTTCCGGCGTCACACCGTTTGCCGCCAGCTTCTGATAGAAATCCCAGCCGATGGTCGGCGTATTGATGACCGTATGCAGATGATAGAGCGCCGCACCGGAGTACAGCGGGCTTGGCACCGCGACCTGACCGCGATTCTCTGCCGCCGTCAGCGCCATCCAGCTGTCGACCGGTTTGGCCTTTTGGGTGTTATAGCCAATCACCGTGGCGATGATTTTGGTGCCAAACCAGGTCTTATCTTTGTCATAGAAATCAGGGCTGATATTGCTGACCGGCGCCTCCGGCCACGCCATCAGCTTGCCCTCTTTTTTCAATGCGCCGAGGTTAATCGCATCCGCCACCAGCAGCACGTCGGCTTTCACATCACCGCTCATCATTTCGGTACGCAGCACGTTCATCAGCTGCGTGGTGCCGTTACGTGTCCAGGAAACCTCGATGCCGGGGTTCGCCGCTTTAAAGGCATCAATAGTTTGCTGGGCAATTTCCGGTGCCTGCGAGGTATACACCACCAGTTTGCCATCGGCCGCCATCGCAGACAGTGAAGAGAAACCCACCAGCAGCGCCAGAATTTTTATCGTGCTACGCATATCCCTGAAGTCCTTTAAGTGATGGTAAGTGATGGAAAAATTAAGCAGGAATGACCCAGCCATCGATGATCGACAGCTTCAGGCGCTCGCCCGTCTGCCACAGTGGCTCATCCGTCAGCATCAGGGTCAGGCGGTTTTCCGGGTCAGCCTGCGGGGCGATCTCCAGCTGGCGGTAACCGCCACGGTAGATCACCCGCTGAATGGTGCCCCAGAAACCCGGTTGTTGTTCTTTTGCCAGACGTAAATCGGCCGCATGCAGGCAGATTTTCCCGGCAGGCAGCACGGCCTGTTGCGGGCTGGCACGCAGGGAGATGCGCTCTCCGTACAGCGTCACCGAGGCGTTGCCGCGTCCGTCCGGTTCGATATCGCTGACTGTGACCACGCGGCCATCGTCAATAAAACGCGCCACCATTTCACAGGCGGGCTGGCGGTAGAGGGTTTGCGGGCTGGCGAACTGCATCACCTGCCCGGCGTGCATCACCACAATGCGGTCGGCCAGCGCCATCGCTTCGTGCTGGTCGTGGGTGATATACAGCAGCGTGGCACCGGAGTGCTGGTGAAAGCGGGTGAACTCCTCTTCCATCGTGGCACGCAAATGCACGTCCAGATTGGCGAGGGGTTCATCGAGCAGCACCACCTGAGGGCGCGTCACCAGGCAGCGGGCCAGTGCCACACGCTGCCGCTGGCCGCCGGAGAGATCGGCGGGTTTGCGTTCGGCCATGCCCTCCAGACCGACCTGTAACAGCGCCGCCGCCACGCGCTGCTGGCGCAACTCGCGGGCCATCCCTTTGACTTTCAATCCATATTCCACATTTTCCGCCACCGACATATGTGGCCACAGCGCGTAATTCTGGAAGACAATGCTCAGATCGCGTTGTTCCGGCGGCAGATGCTGCCCCGGCGCGCTGTAACAACGTTCACCCACGCTGATCGTTCCCGCATCCGGGGTTTCAAAACCCGCCAACGTGCGCAGCAGCGTGGTCTTACCGCAGCCGGAAGGGCCGAGCACCGCAATAAATTCACCGTGCTCAATATGGAGTGACACATCGCGCAGCACTGGCTGTGAACCAAAGGATTTACACAGGTTGTCGATCAGGATCGCAGACATAAATGCAGCTCAGCTCCGTCAGTCACAGTAACGCGTTAAAACATACGCAACGCTTGTGACAGTGAGGTGACAGGAAGAAGCGCAAAGATTGTGTAAACAAATGGTCGCCACCCGGCCTAGAATAGGGAAATTCCCTCCTCCTTTTTCCTACCCGAGTACAGGCTGCTATGAACATTGATTCGGACATCACTTTTCGCAAACTGGAAATTTTCATCGCCTTTATGAACCGGGGTAATCTGGCGCGCACCGCTGATGCACTGGGTATCAGCAGCGTCAGCGTTCACCGGGCGCTGCACAGCCTGGAAGAGAGCGTGCGCTGCCCGCTGTTTATTCACAAAGGTCGTAGCCTGGTGCCGCTGCCTGCGGCACACACGCTGTGGGAGTACAGCCAGGAAGCGCTGGATATGATGTCGCGCGGCGTGGAAGAAGCGAGGAAAACGGCGGGCGTGGGCCAGGGGCATATGCGTCTGGGAACGCTCTACTCGCTGACGCTGGAAACCATTCCGCAGCTGATTATGGGAATGAAACTGCGCCGCCCCGACCTGGAACTGGAACTGACCATGGGTTCAAACCAGACGCTCACCACGCGCCTGTCAGAAGGCTCGCTAGATGCCGTTCTGATCGCCATTGCACCCAATGAGCTGGACTACAGCCGCTTCGAATGTCTGCCGTTGTTTGACGATGATATCTTCCTTGCCGCGCCTGCGTCCTCGGGGCTGGACACCCGTTTCCCGGCGGATCTTCGCGACTTTCGTCAGCAAAAGTTTGTCTCACTGGCCGAAGGTTTCGCCACCTGGCAGGGATTCCAGGAGGCGTTTAATATTGCCGGATACGCACCCAATATCGTCACCCGGGTGAATGATATTTTCTCGATGCTGAGTCTGGTGCAGGCGGGGGTAGGTTTTACGCTGCTGCCGGGAAGGATGAAGCGGGTGTATGAAAACTCCGTGCAGTTACTCAGGCTGGCCGAGCCGTATCAGATGCGCCAGAAGATCGCGATTGTCTTTGAGCGCAACCGCGAGCATGACCCGAATCTGCTGGCGCTGGTGGCTGAAGGCCGTATGTACAGCCGCCAGCGCGGCACAATGACGACTACGAAAGCGTAAGACGTTGTGCAAGGCGCTTCGCCAGCAGCTCGCCGCTCTGCTCCAGTGCGATCGCCTCCCCTGCGCTGCCGCAGAATGCTCTGCGTGTCAGCCCGGTCAGTACTGACCCCGGTGGCATCTCAATCACCAGCCCGACATCCCGCTCGCGGGCGGCTACCATCGCGTCATACCAGCGCACCGTACGCGACATATTTTTTGCCAGATCGTCGGCAATCTGCTCCGGCTGCCACAGCACGCGTGCCGTGCTGCCGCTGAGGTAAGCACAGCGCGGGCGCGCCAGTGATACCGACTGAAAGGCCGCCGCCAGTTTCAACGCCGGTTCGGCCAGCAGCGCACAGTGAGAAGGCACGCTGACCGCCAGCCGATGGACTTTCTGCGCCCCGGCGTGCTGTGCGCGGGCAGCGACGGCGCTCATCGCCGCGTCACTCCCGGCAATCACCAGCTGCTGCGGCGCATTGATGTTGGCCAGCCAGCAGTCGTTGCCCAGCAGCGGCGTCAGCTGTGATTCCTCCAGCCCGATAATGGCCGTCAGACCGTAGCCTTGCGGATAAGCTTCCTCCATCAGCGTTCCGCGCAGCGCGACCAGCCGTAGGGCATCCTCAAACGTCAGCGCCCCGGCCACTACCGCCGCCGGAAAAGCGCCAATCGACAGACCGCAGGCGATCTCCGGCGCAATGCCCTGGCGCTGGAGTTCACGCGCGTGCGCCACCCCGGCAATCAGCAGGCAGAGCTGTACCGCCCGGGTATGTTGCAGCGCGCTGGGCTGATCCAGCTGGCGAGCGTCCTCCGCCAGCACCGCACTGGCCTGATCCAGCAGCGCGTTACCATCAGGTAGCTGTTGCAACATGCCGGGGCGCTGTGGCCCCTGGCCGGGAAAAGAAAACAGTATTTTCATGGTATGGCACTCCACGGCTGCGTAGTGATGCGCGGGCCTGCATTGGTTTTCAACAGCACGCGCCCGTCACGCAACCATTCGCTTAAGGCAAAAGCGCCTTGTGGCACTTCCACCTGCGTATCCACACGGCAGGGAAGCTGGCTGACAAACTGCTGCCAGCGTTCCAGCTCCTGCTGCGCCACCGGTTCCGGGCAGCGGATCAGCAGGTCGAGATCGCTGTCGTTATGCAGCACCGGGACTTCCGTTGCCAGCGCATAACCCACGCTGCCGGTAATGCCCCACGGCCACCACCAGCGCTGCTGCGCCAGTTGAATAGCCGCCTGCACCGGCGGCTGGGAAACAAAGGGGGACGCCAGCAGCCGCCCGGTCACACTGAGTGCCTCCGGCGACAGCGTGCGCACCACCTGCTGCGGGGCCACCCAGCCTGCGGCACGCTGATCGCGCCGCAGGCCGCGCACCCCAACCGGAATACGCCCATGCTGATCCTGGTCGCGACGTACCACCAGCGGCAAGGCTCGCCGCCACTGGCTGGCAACCCAGTCGGGCAGATCGCCCTCAATGGCGTCAGCCGTGCGGATCCAGATCAAATCATGTGGCGTATGGGTCATCTTACATTCCGGCTGTCAGGGTGATAAATAGCGGTAACGTGATGATACACAATAGCGAACTGATCAGCAGTGTCGCTTCCGCATCCGGCGACTGCACGCCAAAACGGTTGCCGAAAACAACGCCGAAGAAACCAGCCGACAGTGCCACCATCAGGATCGCGGTGATCGCCACCTGCCCGCTGATGCCAAAGACCAGTACCAGTCCCCAGGCAATAAACGGCTGAATCAGCATGGTGGTGATACTCGACAGCACCACCACGCCGTTGATCTTCAGCTGACGCGCCGACAGGATCACCCCGGTCAGGAACAGTGCGCCCGCCGTGGCCGACAGTCCGAGCGGTTTGATCGCCGCCAGCACCAGCTCCGGCATTTTCACGCCCAGCCCGGATAACACCACGCCGAGCAGCGGTCCCAGGACAATCGGCTTGGTCACCGAACGCCACATCAGCACCGGCAACATGCCGATCCCGGCACTGCCCGCATTGCCCGCTGCACGCGCTTTTTCCCGCTCCAGCGTCAGCAAACAGAACGGCGTCATCAGCACGGAACCGCAGGCAATCGACACCGCCACCGACAGCGATGTGGATGGACCTTCTCCCAGCACGCTGCCGAGGATCGGCAGGCCCAGCGCGGCATAGTTTGGCAACGCCACGGTCAGCGTCAGTACCGCCGCATCCTGCGGTGACTTTTTAAACACCCGGGTACTGATAAAGTAGATCGCCGCATAGACAATCCACATCGCCAGCACCAGCACCAGAATCAGCGGTGACTGCTGGATAATCCCGGCCCACGGCGTCTGCACGGTGGCGCTGAACAGCGCCGCTGGCAGGGCAAAATCCATCACAAAAATATTCAGTAAAGAGACATTCTTATTGTCCACCATCCCGGCTTTACCGGCATAAAAGCCCAGCAGCATAATGATAAAGATGGGGGCCAGAGCATGAACGATCACGTAAGTCATAACATCACCTGTTAGTTGAAGTAAGCACAGGCGCGATGCGTATTATTATGTTCAGGCTGCCGGATATCTGTCAGAGATCCGGCAGCCTCGCAGGTTGTCTTAGCGATATAGAAACGGGTCTTACCAGAGCTGACGCATCCGTTCTCTGACGACGTGTGAACTGCGACGGTTCTCTGCTTTTAGTCGGCACTGCAATCCGGGTTCATGGCGCGCGGCGGTGATTGCCGCCGCCAGCGCCTGCTGCACCTGGGCCACGTCGGCGGCATCAGGGGCATCGGGCTGACGAATATCCAGCAGCGCTTCCAGCAATCCCAGGCTGTGGTAGTTTTTGATGTCGTAAGCCATCGGCGGGATGGTCTGCGCCAGTTTTTCCAGCGCCTCGACGCTGCGCAGCGTAATACGTGCCGCCGCCGCTTTGCCCATCGCGTGGATCAGCACGCCGCTGTCATTAAAGGCAATCAGCCGGTTGGCCTGGTAGCCGTGTGCCAGGAAAGCCCCGGACATCGCTTTGCCGACAATCAGCCCAATCACCACATGACCCGCCAGCCGCGCTTCCGCGTAAGCCCCGGCCGCAGCGGCCAGCGCCTGATGAATACCAAAAGCTTCTTCACGCCGACCGTAGGCCTGGCTGGCAACATCAATCACCGCGATAATCGGCCGCTTCTCGGCTTTTTGGGCATCCTGCGCCACGGTTTCACTGACCACTTTCGCCAGCGTCCAGCCCTCTAATAGCCCGACTTCGCCGTGTCTGGCGCGGGGATAGTGGTTAGCGGCATCCGGCACCACGGCAATAAAACGCACGTCGTCCCCGTTCACTTGCCCCTCAGCGACCTGCACCGATGGGCATAACCCCGGTAAACGGGCGGCCCCGGCGCTGAGCTGCTGCAACCAGATTTCACCGCGTCCTGTTGGCTGTTTCATTTGCGATCCTCCCCACTGAATAGCTGTGTAATCTTTTGTGCATCGGCCTGATGGCGGGTATCGAACTTCGCCAGACGTGGCAGATAATGCTGATAACGCTGTGACCGATGTTCCGCAGGCACCCCTTTTGCCAGGGCATGATGCATGGCGCGCTGTACCGCACACTGGCCGTCCGTGACAATGGTATCCACCAGGCCGCTGAGCGCGCGCACTTCTCCCCCGGTCATGCTCCAGATAAACGGTCTGTCGCGAGAGTCGTATTCATCGATGCCCGCTTCCTGTTCAATCACCTGCGGACCATTCAGCCCCAGCCGGGCCTCACGGGTCACAATCAGATAGCTGCACAGCCCGGCGGCGATCGACATCCCACCGAAGCAGCCCACCGTGCCCGCAATAATGCCGACCACCGGGGTGTAGCGCCGCAGGTCGACAATCGCGGCGTGAATATCCGCAATCGCCGCCAGGCCAAGGTTGGCTTCCTGGAGTCGTACGCCGCCGGTTTCCAGACAGAGCACCGCACGAGTGGCGATGCCATTACGGTTATCCTCAGCGGCCAGTTCCAGTGCGGCGGCCATCTTCGCCCCGGAGACTTCACCCATGCTGCCCCCCTGGAATGCCCCTTCAATGGCAATCACCACGGCGGGCTGGCCGTCAATGGTGCCTTTCGCCACCACCATGCCGTCATCAGACTGCGGCACCACGCCCTGCGCACCCAGCCACGGCGACATGATGCCGTCGAACGGGTCGAGCAGTTCGCGGAAGCTGCCGTCATCCAGCAGCAGGCGTGCGCGTTCACGCGCTTTTAGTTCGATAAAGCTGAGGTCGTTACGCATCGGCTACCTCCTCAAACACCTGTTCAATACGGATGCGGGCCACGCCGGGGGTGGCACCAAAATCATGAATGGTCATCTGCCCGGCGGGCAGCGCACTAAAGCTGCTGATACGCTCAAACAACGCCTGCCAGCGCGGGCTGCTGTTATCGACCGAGGTGGTGATTGCCACGCTCAGGACATCGCTGCTGTTCGCGATAAACAGCACTTCCATATCGCCGGAGCCGACAACGCCCGCCAGCGCCTTACCGCTGAGGTGGCCTGTCGCCGGAAAAGACAAGGTTATCTGTTGCATAAGATCCTCTTAAAATTAATTGCTCGTCTGCGGGCGGACCGAAACAGAAGGTCCGCCCCTACAACGGCCAGGTTGCCCGCATACCTCTGCGATAACGGGCGGACCGAAACAGAAGGTCCGCCCCTACAACGGCAAGCCCCGTGTGCCGTAGGGGTCGACCTTCTTTTTCGGTCGACCCGCCCGCTCTACAACGGCCGGATGTTGTCGAGAAAAATCGTGGCCGACAGCAGGTCGGCGGCTCCGCCGGGTGAAGCATTCAGCGCCAGCATCTCTGCATCCAGCCGCTGAAGAGCCTGCTGCCCGGCCGGTTGCTGCACCCCGCCTGCCGCCAGAACCGCACGCGCCCCTTGCTGCATCGCTTCCAGGCCCGGCATACCGGCACGTGACAGCACGCAGGTATCGCTGAGCGAGGTCATGATCGCCATCAGCGCATCCAGCCGGGCGGCGTTGCTGTCTGCACCCTGCTGGCGGCTTTGCCAGAGCTGCGGCAGTGCCAGATTCATCACATGGGGAAACCCCTGTTGCGCCTCTTCCCGCGCGCCCGGCAGGCGGTAACGTGAACTGGCGCGCTGACCGTTGCTGAACAGCTTCGGTGCAGCGTCATCCGGCAGTTGCGCCAGGCGCGCGGCCATACAGGTAATCTGCGCCGGGCTACCGCGCCCTCCGCACATCGCAGCGGCAGAGACCAGCAACCCCAGTGCCCAGATGGCACCGCGATGGGTATTCACCCCGCCCGTCACCTGCATCATCACCGCTTCGCCTTCACGCCCCAGCCTGCCTGCCAGCTGGCGCAGGGCGATATCCGCCGGGCGCTGCCAGCTCTGTCGCGCCATTTCGCGGAACATCGGCGTCAGGCTGTGAGCAGAACGCTCCATCAGCGCCAGCGACAGGTCGTGGTGCGCCCCGTTACCCCGGCGATCCACCAGTCCCGGCTTCGGCGTCAGGTTGGCTTCGATCACCAGGCAACGCGTTGCCAGCGCGGCCAGACGCTGGGCGTGGCGTTCCGCTGGGGTGGCTGCCAACTGCCGTTGCAGGCTCATTACCAGCTCCTGAATTTGGCCGGTGGCTGATATAACCCACCGGACCATTCGACCAGGTCAGACACGCTGCCTGCCGCCAGCAGGGAACGGGTGGCATCGGTACGGCGGATACCGAGATCTTCCGGGAAAGCCACTTTCCCTTCGCGCCGCAGCTGCTGCACCCGCTTCGCATCCACGCCCAGTCCGATATCGGTGATCCCGGCAACCGCCGCCACCATCGCCCGCCGTTCTTCCAGCGACCGCGCACGATAGAGGTAAGCAATCCCCTCCTCGGTCAGTACGTGGGTGACGTCATCGCCGTAGATCATCACCGGGGCCAGCGGCATGCCGGACTCTTTTGCCACATCGATCGCTTCCAGTTTTTCAACAAAGGTCGGTTTCGCGCCCGCCTGGAAGGTTTCCACCATCTGCACCACCAGCTTGCGGCCGCGTGCCATCGGGTCGGGTTCGTTGATCATCGCCAGCCAGGCTGGGGTAGCATGGCGGCGTCCGTGCGGGTCGTGGCCCATATTGGGCGCGCCGCCAAAGCCTGACAAACGGCCACGGGTCACAGTGGAGGAGTTCGCATCGCCGTCCACCTGTAAGGTGGAGCCGATAAACATATCAGCGGCATACTGGCCGGCCATCTGGCAGAAGGCGCGGTTAGAGCGCATGGAACCGTCGGCCCCGGTGAAGAACACGTCCGGGCGGGCCGCCACGTATTTTTCCATCCCCAGCTCACCACCGAAGCAGTGCACGCTTTCCACCCAGCCGCTTTCAATCGCCGGGATTAAGGTCGGGTGCGGATTCAGGGTCCAGTGACGACAAATTTTGCCTTTCAGGCCCAGCTGTTCACCGTAAGTAGGTAACAGAAGTTCGATGGCAGCAGTGTTAAACCCGATGCCGTGGTTGAGCGACTGCACTTTGTGCTCGGCGTAGATGCCTTTGATCGCCAGCATCGCCATCAGCACATGCTCTTGCTTGATCAGGCGCGGGTCGCGGGTGAACAGCGGTTCGATAAAGAAGGGTTTATCCGCCACCACCACAAAGTCGATCCACGAACCGGGAATATCCACGCGCGGCAGGCCACACTCGTCATCCACCAGCTCATTCACCTGAGCAATGACGATACCATCGTGGAATGCCGCCGCCTCGACCAGCGCCGGGGTATCTTCCGTACTGGCCCCGGTGTAGAGATTGCCTTTACGGTCGGCTTTAAAACCGGCAACCAGCGCCACGTTAGGGATCAGGTCCACATACAGCCGCGAATAGAGTTCGATGTAGGTGTGAATGGCGCCGATTTCCAGCAGGCCATCCTCCAGCAGCTGCGAGATGCGCAGGCTCTGGGTGCCGGAAAACGAGAAGTCGAGCTTGCGGGCAATGCCTTTTTCGAAGATATCGAGATGTTCGCTGCGGCCGACGCTCGGCATGATCATATGCAGATCGTGCAGTATTTTCGGGTTGACCTGTGCCAGCGAACGGGACAGGAAATCGGCCTGTTTCTGGTTGTTGCCCTCCATAACGACGCGGTCGCCTGGGACAATCAGTTTTTCCAGCATGGCGATCAGATCGTCGGTAGGCAGGACTTTGTGGGTCAGTCCGAGGCTGGCAATACGGCGCTGTTTTTCACGGCGGCGCGTATCCCAGATACGGGGGGATGGTTGGGTAAGCATGATGTAACCTCCTGTGAGCGCATCCTGTCAGGGATGCTTCAGTCTGGTTACCGAGTCTGCACGCCGGGGCGCAGCCAAACAATTACGCCAGGTGCTATAACCATTACCCCAGGCGTAACGGTTTTGGGAAAAACGAGTAAAATCAGTGCAGTAATAAATCTTAATCGGGATCGCGGTCACACAGGCACCGCGCTAAATGCACAAAAGCGGCAGATAATGGCTGATGCTGGAGTGCGACGGGAAGCAGATCAAAGTCTTACGCCTTGCTTGACGATGGATTGTTTGAAAAACACCCTTAAATTGACGATTCCACAAAAACTAATTATGATAACCGTCAAATGGAGGTGCCTAATGATTAAACACACCACAGCAGAAAGAGAAATCAACACTTCAGCTAAGCTGAATGAGTCCCAGTTGAACCTTATGAAAAGGATTAACAACCTCGCTATTTCGCTGATGCCTGAATTTGAAGACAAAAGCCAGGCAATAAATGCCATCACGCTGGATGACGCCTCGCTGATGCAATTGCTCTATACCGTCCAGCTAGAGCAAAAGACCCGCGTAACAGAATACGAACTACGTAAAGTTCGCCGTCGTCGCGAAAATCTGGAAAGATTTTATCGTGAGCTTCATGAATTGGGCGGTACGCTAAAGGTGAACGACGTGGCCGATATCCTTGGCATTACCCGCCAGGCGATCAATATTCGCGTTAAGAAGAATAAGCTTTTAGCATTCAAGCAGAACGGTGATTTTATTTTCCCAAAATTTCAGTTCACTGATAATGGGCTGATAACCGGTTTCGAAGACGTTATGGCGGCATTCGAAGAGGATACTCATCCAATGTTACGGTTGGGTGTGCTGAAATCTCCGATAGCGGTTAATAATGAAGGCCTGCAAAAGACGCCGATTCAAATCATGCAGGACGGTGCTAAAAATAGTGAACTTAGTCTGGCTATCCGTGCCGCTAAACAGTTCGGCAATCATGTAGCCAGTTAACTGGTTTTAAAAGGGGGCCAGCCCGCCCCTCTTTGGTTTACATTGGTTCTGGCGTAATTTCGAATCCAAGCAATTCTTCGAACATCTCTTCACCTGACATCATTCCTTTATGCCACCGCTTAGGGAACATGCCTTTATCAGTTTCGACGTAACTGGCATAGGGCACCATCCCGTGAGGGGTATCGGTAAAGGCTGGTGTACTACCCGGTCGTTCCCAAAAGGCATAACAACGCTTATAGCGTTTATGTCTTGAGGTATAGGCAATCCCGCCATAGTCACGTCCGAAATGCGTATAAAGATATTCCATTAGCCATTGAGTAAAGGTGTAATCCTCGTTCTCTAAGCTATCCAAAGGGATATGTAACAACTCACAGAGTGCTACAACATCAATTACTTTCACCGTCCTCATGACATCCACAGAACACATATAGTGTTGTGAAAGTACCGATTCAGGATAAGATTTCGTTCCTTTGAGATGGAACAAACGCCCGTATGCTTCCGCCGCCGCCGTTAACGCAGAGTCAGAGGCATACATACCATACCGCCACACTTCCCCCGGGAGGGTTGTATCGCCCACAGTCGTTTTTCTCAATTGGCGCGCTGAAGTTGATTGCGCTTTCATACAACTTCCTTTGATGACGCATCAAAAGACCTGGGCCTTGTTGAAGGTCAATCGCCAGAATACGTCCAGATTTTTGTTGTGCAATAATCCCTGCCGTGCTTGCCCGGCAGGGTTCGCAGATTTCATTATTTTCATACTAACATCCCTTTAGCGTTGAACATGAAAACTGCGCCATCCCTGGCGCAGTGGTTTATTTAACATATAGGATCGTTACCTAATCCATAAGTGCAGGCATAAGGATCTGTCCATTTGTTGTCTTTATGGAAGAAGACGGCTGATTTCCCATTCTCAAAAACAACAATCCCTAAACCGCTAGATTGTACTGTCCATCGACCTGAAGAACCGTCTTTAAATATGACGCTACCTATCGCCAGACACGGTGAGTAATATTCATGAAGTAGATCTCCACTTTCTTCCGATTCTTTAGAAAGATTGAAATATCGGGTCATCTGTTTTTTTGTCGGCCTGAAGACCTTACAGGCTCTTTCTTCATACTTATCATTCCGTTGGTCAGAGTACAGCCCGATACCTTTAACCTCGAGGTGGCTGACAACTCTTGCCTGCGCATGAACTGAAACGACAATGAAAATGCAGAAAATAGCCGTGAAGATACTTGTCATTTTTACCATTTCGCTGTGCTGGCCTCAGTTGAGTTTTTCCTACCAATATCCGGATGGCGATGTATTTCATTCATTGAGACTTTTAGCGTACTGACAAGCTCTTTAACTAACCAATTCAAAGAATCGTTCTGCTGCTCATTGACCTCTTCATAAACGAATTCTGTTTTCCCAGTTTTAGGATTTTCTACTCTTTCCGCCTTGCCCACAATTTCTATCCCAATACTATCGACATTACTGGGGAATCGATCAGGGTAATTTTTTACTTTTTCAATCTGATGCACCTTATCGTAATTTCTCCATGACTTTTCCAGATCGGCCACTTTTTGGAGATCAGCAGGTTCGCACTTTTTCGTCAAATAACAACGGGATTGTAGCCTCCCCACATGCCAGGTAACTTTAAACAACGAGGCGGTCTGATAGATGGTGCCATCTCTATCAATCAGAAAGTGAGCGCCAGTTGCGCCTTTGTTTTGATAGCTATGAAAGGTGCTGCTGGCTGTCGACGCATTGGTCTGATGCACGACAATGCCATTCACCGCATCCATTTTTTCATGTTCGATATTACTGAATATTTTGATTTTAATGCGGTCGGCATAAATATGACCATTTTCATTAACGTATAGCATTGGTTCCCTCCCTTGAGGCGATTTAGATCACCGTATTGGCTTTGATGTCGTACCCCATTGAAACGGTTCCTGCCGTTTTCCCCTCGGCATTTTGCAGCACGTAATCCATCTTCACCCGCGAGAACGCGATGGCCACCTTTTCGAGTGGTGCGGGCATGTTGTCGTAGCAGATAAGCGCCACCCGGGTAATGATGACCTCTTGCAGGGTGATGATCTGATATTCCAGCGGCGATCCACCCGCTTTACGCACGGTCAGCACCGCTTCGGGGATCGGTTTACCGCTAAGGGAATACTGAAGAAGATTGGGGCTGGATTTATCAATAAAGTGATCGAAGTAAAGGTCGCCGACGGTGGATTTCCCCGCGCCACCGCCGCTTCCTGAGTGCATATTGGAAGGCTGGCGGGCAGCCCACGTCCAGCGCAGAACGTCAATTTCGCCTTTATGTGCAAAATCCTGGGACTCGCCCTCAATACCGGTAAATCTGATGAAAATATCCTGAGCCATGTCTCTTCCTTGTTGATGAATAAAATCATAAAACGGATGGCTGTTTATTTAAATGGAACCTGTTAGTGGATTGATTAATATATTTAATCTATTGCGGAAAGGTGAAAGGTAAATCCAATGGCGGTGAATAATAAATAGTAAAAAAATGATTTTGCATTTATCACCGACGCGGGTTTAACACGCACAGCGAGCACTCTCTTGCGGGGATGGGGCCAGTTTGAGCTAAGCCGGACGTCACGCGCCAGGACGGCGCGTGCCGAGGCCCGGGATGCGGACTTTGCCGATCCGGCGTGCTCAAACTGGCCCCGAACCTTTACTGGCACGGCCAGCCAATACAATGCATCCCTTCATTCTGAAATCAGGTGCTGAACTCACCCGAATCAGTCGGCCAGAGGCTCTGCCACCGGTGGCGCATGATGCACCGCAATATAACGCTGAAAACGGCTCTCTTTCAGCTTCGTCAGATCCACCAGCACCAGCCCGTCAATACAGTGATTGAAGTCCGGGTCGCTGCCGAAGTCGATAAACTGTACCCCACCCGTTTCACACAGCTCGGAATACTGTTTGTAGAGCGGCGGAATCCCCGTCCCCAGGTTGCTTAGCAAACGTTTCAGACGCTTGAGATCGTCGCTGTAGTTATCGCCGCTGAACTGGGCCAGCACATCGGGCAGCGAGGCCGGATACGGACGGCGTGAGGTCGCCAGCGGCAGGTCCGGGGCAAAGTACAGGCGATAGAATGCCACCAGCAGATCGCGTGCCGCCAGCGGCAGACCGCCTGAGATAGACACCGGGCCAAACAGATAACGGTACTGCGGGTATTTCGCCAGATACGCGCCAATGCCCATCCACAGATAATCGAGGCCACGTTTGCCCCAGTAAGCAGGCTGGATAAAACTGCGCCCCAGCTCAATGCCCTGCATCAGCACCGGGTTCATCTGGTGGTCGTAATGGAACAGGCTGTGGCTGTAGATCCCTTCAAAACCTTTACGTTCGAACTGTTCGGCGGTGGGAATAAAGCGGTAAGCACCGACGATATCCAGCGCCTCTTCATCCCATAAAATCAGGTGATAATAGTCGTCGTCGTAATCATCAAGATCGCGCCGCGTCCCGCTGCCCTCGCCCACCGCACGGAAGGCGATTTCACGCAGCCTGCCCAGCTCACGCAGGATCGGTACATAGTCTTCGCCCTGGCGGCGATACAGGTAAATCATCTTACCGTCGGGCAGTTGCCCCAGCACTTCGCACCCGGCCAGCGCCCGCTTCAATACGGCACGATCTTCTGCCCGCGCAATGGCGGCTTCCGTCTGGAACAGCTCGGATTTACCCAGGCCGATACGGTAGAGATGACGACGGAAACGCGCCGCCAGCTCTTTCGCCGGAGTGTGCCCATCGTGCCAGCTGGCGTAAGGGATGCGCTTGCCGATTTTCAGTTTCAGCCGCACGCCGCGATTGCCGAACATTTCACGCACCAGCAGCAGCATCGACAGCGGCTGGTAGATTTTTGAGGTGAGATAGAACAGTGCGCTGTTGCGGCCGCTGACGTGGATCGGCACCACCGGCGCTCGGAATCGGGCGGCCAGACGCAGGAAGCCGTGGCTCCATTTGCCATCTTTCACGCCCTTGCTGCCGAAGCGGGAGACTTCCCCCGCCGGGAAGAAGATCAGCACGCCCTGGTTTTCCAACTGCTCCTGCATCTGCCCAACCTGCTGGCGGCTGGTGCGGTTGCCCATGTTATCCACCAGCACCATCAGGCTGCTCAGCGAAGAGAGGCAGTTCAGCAGGCGGTTGGTGACAATTTTCACATCGCGTCGCACCTGAGAGACGGCATGCAGCAGCGCCAGACCATCCAGCGTTCCCAGCGGATGGTTGGCGACAATCACCACCGGTCCTCTGCTGGGGATCTGCTCCAGATCGCGTTCGCTGAGTTCACAGCTGACATCCAGGTACTCCAGCACCTGCTCCACCATATCCAGCCCTTTCAGGTGGCGGTTGCGCTGGTTGAACTGCTGGAACTCTTTTTCATGGAGCAGGCGGCGCAGCACGCTTTTCTGCCAGGAGGGTGTGTCATGTCCGGGACTGAGATCGTCTAATACGCTTTCAACTGTAAACACGGGTTAGCCTCCAGGTGTTTTATCGGCACACTAACCAGCCCGGATGACATTTTCATGTCAGGCAAATGACAGGTGAAATACCCGATGGATTTGTGCCGCGGCACTGAGGAGGATACGGATTCAGATTGCGCTGAATATTGCGCGAATTAACGGCTTTCCTTGCTGTTCACCAGGCGTTCAGGTTAAAATGCACACAACTATAACTAATTCAATTTATTGATATTTTTTTATTTACCGCATGGTTACAGCGTGTGCTTTCGGAAATTTTTCGCACCTTATCGCGTCCCTTTCCCCCCTGGCAGCATAATCCGCGTGTGGCAGTAAAAATTATCAGCATGACTGACTCCTCATGATGAACCTGAAAACGCTGCTCCCTTTGCTCTGCCTGCTGTTAGCGGGATGCGGTTCGCTGTCCAGCAACAGTATTGATACGTCAGCGGCAGCCAGCCTGCAGGCCAGCTGTCGCCTGCCGCTCAACGCGCAGATTGATCGGCTGGCACAGCCGCAGGTTGACCAAAATCGCACGCCGGGCATGGTGGTCGCCGTGCTGGGTGCAGACCGCCAGCGCCATATATTCAGCTACGGCTTTACCGATACCGATAAGCGTATTCCCATCAACGGCGATACGCTGTTTGCCGTCGGCTCCGTGACCAAAGGGTTCACCGCTGAAAGTGCGGCGCTGCTGGTCGCAGACGGAAAGCTGCGCTGGGATGACACCCTCGGCCAGCTGACAGGCAAAGACGTTTCGCTGAGTGAGGATGCGCGGGCTATCCCGCTTGAACAGCTCGCCACCCATACTGCCGGGCTGCCGCGCCAGATGCCCAGCCTGCATATGTTACGCAAGCTGACGGCGTATCTGTTTGACGGTGCGCCGTTCTACGACGATCTGGATGACGGCGAGTTCCTGAGCTATTTGCAGGACTTCAGCCGCCCGCACCATCAGCAGGTGATTTACTCCAATCTGGGGTACGCGATCCTCGATTACGCCATCACACAGCGCTCGGGCCAGACGCCGCAGCAGATCGCCGGGCAGCGGATTATTGCGCCGCTCGGCCTTCGCCATACCGGTTATCAGCCGCAGCGGCTGCCGGGCTATTGGCTGCGGGCACGCGGGCATGCCGGGGATCAGCCGAAGTTTGTGAAGCGCGGTGAGGTGGTGCCGGACTGGAATTTTAACGGTTATATGGTGGGAGCCGCCTCGTTGTGGTCCAGCGGCAACGATCTGCTGACCTATCTGAGCGCCCATCTTTACGGCAGCGGCGATCCGACGCTGGATAAAGCCTTTGATGATGCCACCACCCTTCGCGTTAAAGCGGCGCAGAACGACGCCTCGGCGCTGGCGTGGCTGAGCAGCAATCTGAACGGGCAGAGCATTCTCTATCAATCCGGTTTTATTGGCGGCTATGCCAGCTATATCGGGATGGATCTGAAGCATAAAACGGCGATTGTGGTGCTGCAAAACAGCTTTAACTGGGACAACACCATCGGCCATCGCATGTTATTGCGGATGGCCGAAAGCCAGGATGCGGTGGGTGGATGTCGGTAATGCGGGGTTATGCGGGTCGCGGCAATTCGGGTAATGCGGGTCGGGCATGCCCGACCCCTACGATAGCAGGCATAGGGCGAGGCATGCCTCGTCCGGGGTTATTCGCCCAGCACCCAGCGAAACAACCCAACCGTAGGGGCGAGGCATGCCTCGCCCGGGGTTATTCGTCCAGTTCCAGCGGCGGTAACTGCGAGAACACACTCAGTAAACCACTGCTCCATAACTGGCGGATCTGCGAGAAATAGGGATGTTTCTCCGTAATATGATACTGCTGCATGCTGCTGTAACTGTCCGTGGGATAGACCATCACATCCAGCGGCAATCCCACCGAAATATTACTCGCCAGCGTAGAGTCCATTGAAATCAGGGCGCACTGCATCGCCTGATCCAGCGGCGTATCAAAACGCAGCACGCGGTCAATAATCGGCTTACCGTATTTGCTTTCCCCGATCTGGAAATACGGCGTATCGGTACTGGCTTCAATAAAGTTGCCCTGCGGGTAGATCTGGAACAGCCGTGGATCTTCACCTTTGATCTGCCCGCCCAGCATCAGCGTGCCACCAAACTCTTCGCCGTCGCGCTTGATCACCGCGCGCAGCGTTTCCCCTACCAGCAGCGCCGCATCGTACATGTTGGTGGCGTTCATCAGGTTCGGCTTTTTGCCATCTTCACAGCCACGCCGCAGCAGGCTCAACGCGCTCTGGGTGGTCGCCAGATTACCGGCGCTTTGCAGCACCAGAGTCCGTTCGCCGTCCTGCTGCAAAACATGAAGCTTACGGAACGAGGAAATATGGTCCACGCCCGCGTTGGTACGGGAATCGGAAACGAAAATCATCCCTGACGATAAACGCATAGCTACACAATAGGTCATAGTGAGTCCGATAAAAGATTACTGCTGCGAAAACACCAGTTGTACCGCAGCCACTGCCTGCATATCTTCACTGCCACCGCCAAGGCGCATTCCACGCACCGGGCAGGCATCCAGATAATCCACCCCCACAGCCAGTTTCAGATGCTGGCGGGTGCTGCGGGTATTATTGGTAATATCGAAACTGTGCCAGCTACCGTCTACCCAGGCTTCCACCCAGGCGTGCGTCGCCACATGTTCCACGTTGTCAGTATACAGATAGCCGCTCACATAGCGGGCCGGAATATGCAGACTGCGACAGCAGGCGAGAAAAACATGGCTGTGATCCTGACAAACTCCGCTGCCTGCGGCGAAGACTTTCGCGGCGGTATCCGTCACCAGCGTGCTGCCGGGCTGATAAGGCATTTTCAACAGCAGCTCGCCCATCAGGCGCTCCAGGCTCGCCAGCGGGGCCTCTTCACGGTAGTAGCGGCGGGCAAAATCGCTGATCGCTGCGTCGGGCTGCGTCAGCGGCGTCATGCGTAAAAACACCAGCGGCGACAGCATGCAGTCCGGGTCCGGGGCGCTGTCTTCGTCGTCGAGGATCTCCACCACACCGCGTGCTTCAATCTCGATTTCCTGATGCGGGCGGTCGAGCGTCAGTACATGCAGTACGTTGCCCCAGGTGTCGGTGGTGCAAATCGCCTCTTCCGGCAGCAGCAGGTCCCACGAAATAATATGCTGATGCACCGAGTCCTGTGGCGTCAGACGCAGGTACTGCGTGCTCTGACGCACCAGACTTTGATAGCTGAAACAGGTTTTATGCGCGATGGTCAGCTTCATTATTTCGCCTCCAGATAAGTGTGATGGATGCTGTCGGCAATCAATGCCAGTTCACCCAGAAAACGTTGCAGCCAGGCATGTAGCCCGTCATCCATCAGGGATCCCCAGCTGCTGAAGCGCAGCTGCGCATGCAGTATCGTCAGCAAGTAACGCGGCCTGTCTTCACCGCTGCTGCCGATTTGATTGAGCTGATTAGCGATCTCATCGAGACAGGATCGTAACGATCGCGGGCTCTCTTCACGCAGGATCAGCATCTCGTTGACGCCATCTGCCGCCAGCGGCTGCTTGTAGATGGTGTGATAGGCTTCGCGCGCGGACACCGAACGCAGCAGCGTATCCAGCCGATAGTATTCACGCACCGTGTCATCATCGTCATCGGTCAGATACTGATACACGTCCAGCAGGCGTGCCGTGCAGTCGGCACGTTCCAGCAGTGTGCCCAGACGGATAAAGCTCATGGCATCGCCGCGCATCAGGGTGCCGAACATCGCGCCACGAAACAGATGTGAACGCTCTTTTACCCAGTCAAAGAAGGCATCTGCGCCGTCGCTGCTGACGCCGTTACGCCGCATTTTTCTCAGTTCGATCCAGCTGGAGTTAATACTTTCCCAGACTTCAGAAGAGAGGCTGCCGCGCACTGCATGGGCGTTGTTCCAGGCCGCCTGCCAGCAGTTGAAGATGCTGCCGGGGTTCCGTTCATCAAAGGCAAAAAAGCTGAACAGCTGTGACATGCTCAGCCGATCGCTGACCGACCAGTAAAGCTCATCGGTGTTGGTCAGATTAAGCGGCACGCGCAGCTCATTATTATGGCTGCCGCGCACCGGCATCAGAGAAAGGCGGTTAGTAACATCGAGCACGCGTGCAATATTTTCTGCGCGCTCTAAATAGCGCGCCATCCAGTACAGGCCACTGGCCGTGCGACTTAGCATGCGTCATCCTCCAGAACCCAGGTATCTTTCGTTCCCCCGCCCTGCGATGAGTTCACCACCAGCGAACCTTCAGTGAGCGCCACGCGGGTCAGCCCGCCCGGCACCAGCCGGATAGCCGCCCCACTCAGGGCAAAGGGACGCAGGTCGATATGGCGCGGAGCCAGTCCCTGCTCGACAAAGGTCGGACAGGTGGAGAGTGCCAGCGTGTTCTGTGCAATGTAGTTGTGTGGTTTGGCGAGTAACAGCGCGCGGAAGTCTGCCAGCTGCTGTTTGCTGGCGACCGGGCCAATCAACATGCCGTAGCCTCCTGCGCCGTGAACCTCTTTCACCACCAGTTTTTCGAGGTTAGCCAGTACCCAGGAGAGTTCATCCGGGCGGCGGCACTGCCAGGTGGGCACATTGTTGAGGATCGGATCTTCCCCCAGATAGAAGCGCACCATTTCCGGGACATACGGGTAGATCGACTTATCATCGGCCACCCCGGTGCCGATGGCGTTCGCCAGCACCACGTTGCCCGCACGATACACCGACAGCAGGCCCGGCACGCCGAGCATCGAATCCGGCCGGAACGCCAGCGGATCGAGAAAGGCATCGTCCACCCGGCGGTAGATCACGTCGATCTTGCACGGCCCGGCGGTCGTGCGCATCAGCACCGCACCATTTTTGACAAACAGGTCGGCACTTTCCACCAGCTCTACGCCCATTTGCTGGGCAAGGAAGCTGTGCTCAAAGTAGGCGCTATTAAAGCGGCCTGGCGTCAGCACCACCACCACCGGATCGTTGATCGGCGAGCTTTCGCGCAGGGTTTGCAGCAGCAGTGAGGGATAACGTTCGACCGGGGCAATGCGCTGGTCGGCAAACAGCTCCGGGTAGAGGCGCATCATCATTCTGCGGTTTTCCAGCATGTAGGAGACGCCGGACGGGGTTCGCAGGTTGTCCTCCAGCACGTAGTATTCACCGTCGCTGTTGCGCACCATATCCACGCCAATAATGTGCGCATAGAGGTTACGGTGCAGGTTGAGGCCCTGCATGCAGGGTTGATACTGATCGTTAACCAGCACCTGTTCAGCAGGGATGATCCCGGCCTTCAGGATGCGCTGGTCATGGTAGATATCATGCAGAAAGGCATTCAGTGCCTGAACGCGCTGGCGGATGCCTTTATCCAGCATCGCCCACTCGCTGGCAGGGATAATGCGCGGTACGCTGTCGAACGGGATCAAACGCTCGGCACCGCCGTCATCACCATAGACGTTAAAAGTAATCCCCAGGCGGTGAAACAACAGTTCCGCCTCTTCACGTTTGCGCGCAATCGCCTGCTGGTCAGCCTGCTGCAGCCACTGCCAGTATTCCCGATAGTGCCCGCGATAGCGTCCATCGTTCAGCAACATCTCATCATAAAAGTGTGACGCTATTTCATAGCTCTGATTCATGATTTCCCTTCCGCTGTCTGTGAACTTGATTAAGAGCTGCACAAAGTGTGCCAGAGTCGGAACGCACAGCCCGCCCCGCACAGAACGAGGAACAAACGACAACCTGGTGACAAAGCGGATCAAGAAAAGCGAAGTGCGAAAGGAGAATGCACCAATAAGGTGCATTCCGGTAAAACGATGGGAACCTGTTCAGAAGGTGAAACGTTGGTTCTTAGTGTGCCAGCGGATGCCAGACTTCGGTCAACGCCCCTTCCCCACCGGTAATGGGGTCGGTTTCCGGCATCGCAACACGTTTTATTTCCCACATAGACTGTTCCATCAATGCCAGCTCGTCCCGCACGGTTTTCGGCATCACGCCCGGTGGATAAGCACCGACGGCCATAAAATCATCGCTGGCGGCTACTTGCTGGTGCCCGACGCCAGCCGGGATCAGTATCGCATCACCGGCATACACGGTGACCATACGCCCGCTTTCGCCACCAAACAGGATCTCGGCCCAGCCGCAGGTGATCCCCAGCAATTCATGGGTATTCGGGTGATAATGGGTATAGGGATAAATCGGCGCGTGCCAGCTGACTGGCCAGCCGTGGCGGCCAAACTCAGAGCGGAACCACTCTGCCATATCGGTTGGCGCTGTCTCTTCCGCCTCTTCTTCTGTCTCATCCGGCACCACCTGTGGGTAGATGATCAGTGGCAGTGGATTGTTGGGAATACCCTGTGAGGGCTGCGCCAGCATCAAATGGCGCGGGTTTGAGGAGGCACCTGCAGCAAAGGTCCCGGCAGCAAACGACATCATTAACATTACACTGCGAGAATGGGTCACCATATCAGGCTCCTGGGTCAAATTGCCTTGTTGAGTGATCGTGAAATTAAGTGTGGCACTATTCCGCCAGCTTGCAATGTTTTCCTCACGCAGCAGATCACATAACTTATTAATTTAATTGAACTTAAGCCAAATTCATCGATTATCATCTACCTCTGATGTTCTTCCCTACTGAGATTTGACTTTAATGCCATTCAATAACAAGGCGTTACTATTCCCGCAGGGAACAGTCGGATCTAATTTCCCCCTGCTCCCCACTTAAAATAACGTGATACTTTTCCGTAGCATTTTATAATGCGTGACTATTACAATAATTTTCATGATATTTATATTATAATTACCTATTATCACCAGAAGTATCCCCCAGCATATTCACTGATTTTTCTGAAAAACGGCAAGCTATGACAGCGGATTATATTATTCACCACTGGTACGTCGATTTTTCGTCCGGTACGTTACTCCATCAATTGAGTGGTGAAGAGCGCCGCCTGGGCGAATATCAACTCAAACTTTTGCTGGTCCTGGCTGAAAATGCCGGAAAAACATTAAGCCGTGATGAACTCACTGCGCTTGTTTGGGAACGGCGGGTTATCGGTCTTAACAGTTTACCGAATGCGATTCATGCACTGCGTGCGGCGCTGGAGGATGACGGCAAGCAGCAGCGTATTATTAAAACGGTGCCGAGAAAGGGTTATATCCTCGAAGCAGAGTATTGCCAGCGGGTTTCCTCGACGAACGCGTATGAACTGGCCAAAATACCTGCGTTAGACGGGGACGCCCCCCTGACGTCCGAAGATGGCGTTGAGGCGAGTGAGCCAGAGTCCGCGCCACCGAGCGAATCGCTGGCGGTATCGGCTCCAGACACTACGCCTTTTCAGCCACCAACTCGGCGTTTCTGGTACTGGCTGGTGCCTGCACAATCGGTCTTACTGCTGGGGTTTATCATCTGGCTCTTTGTTCTGCCGATGCTGGCGCCGGTCACTAAAGTGACCGAACGGGATGCGGGCGTTTACAGCAACATCCGTTTGCTGGAACTGAATCGTCAACATGAGCAGAACTTCGCCTGTGAAGATCTGCATAACCAGTTAAGAACCGCGTTCTATCCATTGAATCAACTGCTTAAAAATCAGCAGGTGAAAATGGATGCGATCTTTTTTGGATCATGCACGTCACTGAATTACACCCTGACGCTAAAAAATAGCTGCGACCACACGCAGCTGGCGATGAATATTCTTAACTGGCGAACGAATGCTGCTTTACTGACGGCGCTGATCTACCGGGAAACAGAGAGAAAGTTGAATGAAATGGAAAACTGCGTCAATTAGCTTGCTGTTAGTGACACTGCTGGTTTTGCTCAGCGCCGCACTGATGAAGCGGCTGCCGGGACAGCAGATGAGGCTATTTACCCAGATATTTCACGAGGAGGATGTGCAGCTGGGCTATTACGATCTGCTGTCGCGCAAGCGTGAAATCTATGACACAACATTTGTCACTCAGGATCATCGCCTGAGCATGACACTGACCAGCCCGAACGATAATCGTTTTGGCGTGAAAGTGAATCTGCTACAGAGAAGCGTCTATTCAAACAAATTAATCTTTGATTTTAAGCCCATTTATTATTCTGACAATAATGAAAACCGGATGATTAAAAGCATTCTCGGCTACGGCTGGCAGAAACGAGTGGTGTTTGATCAGCTGACCTTCGAAGGCCAGCATTTGGTTATTACCCCATCGGGGCAGATCCTTAGCACCCGTTAACTGCCTGATGACCTGATAAAGCGCGCCTGCCAGGCCGCCAGGGTTTTCGGCAGGTGGTTTTTTTCACTCGCGGTTGTTGAGTAATGCAGGGTCACCCCCTTCCCCTCCACAGCCGGCTCCGCACGCAACGCCCAGATTTGGCCTTGCGGCGTGGTCATGATGATGGCCGATTGGCGATTGGCCATCCCCTTCATCCACAGAGACACCACGGTTGCCCCGAAATTGTCGAGATCTTCGCTGTAGTTAAAATCCGTGGCCGTATCGACATACTTCTGATAATCACTGCCGACCAACTGGCGAAACACCTCGTCGGTAGCATGATCAGGCATGATGCCAAGTGAGAGTAATGTCGCAGGCGGGCGCGGATCAGTCTCACTTCGGGTGTAGATCCCATCAATGGACATCTCTCCGGGTAATAGCAGGCCGCAGCTGCTGAGACTGTCGCTGATGACTTTCATTTTCCCGCTGGATAAAGGCACCAGCATGATAGCGCAATCCCCGCCCCAGACGATTTTATCGGTAAAACCCACACCGGAATGAAAGCGTACTTCACCGTTAAAAACCGTATGATAAATTCCCCCCTGAACGGTAGCATTCATAAGGAATCCCCAGGCATTCTGGTGACTGATCTGCATCCTGCCGCTGTTGCCGTGAGAGACGGTGGTATTCCACCACACGCCAGACCAGTCCACTTTCCGATCCGCTTCAAATAAGCGACTGATGTGGGATAAATAAGCGTTGCGCAGACAGCCAACACTGGTGCAGTTTTCTATGCCATTCAGCCAGGGTTTGACCAGCTTGCCTGCCTGCTGCGGGTTCTCTATCACCCGATCGTGGAAGGTATCATTGTAAATACCATCCAGCCAGGTCAGTTGAGGAGTGGCACATATTGTGCGCTCAGCAACATCAGGGGGAAGGCCGCAGTCCAGCGCATGAGCGGGCGCGATCGCAACGACCAGCCATGCCAGTGGAATGAGTAATAGAAGAGGGGGAGTAAACCTCATTGTTTGCCTTATATTCAACCATCTATGTCATCAAGACTCTGTAGGTCAAGTTTATACCATCACCGGGTAACTGGCGATCCGGCCCTGACCTTATTCGTAACTGTTATAGCGTAATACTACAAAACTGTGTCTGCTGTTATGGTGACAAACATGGTTTACTTTCACTCTGCCCAGACTCCTGAACAGAGGTACTCAATGGAAGAAGTAAAAAAAATATTGCTGCGCGAGATCGATACCCTGAATCGCGAGGAGCAGCGCGATAATAAACCGCGCTTCAGTTTTCAGTTTTTAAAAACCCATCCGGGGCTTTGGGCATCCATGTACGGCTGCTACATCCTGACGGTTGCCCTGATCTTTACCACTGATTTTCTGGGCTGGCCCGCGTTCTGGGGCGCGACCCTTTTTATCATGCTGATGAGCGGCCTGATGCTGATGGATGTGAACCCGAAATACCGCTTTGAGGATATCGACACCCTTGATCTGCGCGTCTGCTACAACGGCGAATGGTATTATGTGCGAACGCTGTCTGAACAGGCGATTGGCGACATTCTCAGCAGTGATAATGTGCCGGACAAGGTGAAACAGGGCATCAATAAGCTGCTGTCGTTAAAAGGTGAAGTCGATTTTTACGACGTGTTCCACCTGACCTGGGGCCAGAAAAGCGCCGCAGCAGTATAGAGTCCGACCTGACTTGTGGTGGGGACCATCTGCATGGGCGGACCGGAAAAAAGGGTTCGCCCCTAAGTAGTTATGGTGCGCATTACGGCAGTAATTCAGCGATTAACCTTCCTAATGTGGCGACTGCCGCTTCCTGCGATTCATTCCACCATGCGGTGTTAAAACGAAAATAATTGGCGTACTGCTCGCTGGAAGAGAACATTTTCCCGGGGGCAATGCTGATATTGTTGTGCAGTGCCCGGTAGTAAAGTTCGGTGGTATTCACCTGTTTTGGCAGCTCCACCCACAGGAAGTAGCCCCCCAGTGAATCATTGATTTGTGCTCCGGCGGGTAAATAACGCTTTAGCACCTGACGCGCCAGATTTTTACGTTGCTCAAGTATCTGCCGTAAACGCCGCAGATGGCGGTCATAGCTGCGCGTGCCGAGGTAGGTGGCCAGCGCCTGCTGCATCGGCGCGCTGGTCGACAATGTACTCATCAACTGTAAACGCTGAATACGTTGCGCATGCTTGCCCGCCGCCACCCAACCAACACGAAACCCGGCGACCAGATTTTTAGAGAATGAGGAGCAGTGCAGCACGTTGTCGTCGCGGTCGAACGCTTTGGCTGGCAATGGTTTCTCGTGGCCGAAGTAAAGCTCGCTGTAAACGTCATCCTCAATCAGCGCCACGCCGTGCTGCGACAGTAACGCCACCAGCTGCTGCTTTTTCGCTTTACTGAGCGTGCAGCCGACCGGGTTCTGCTGGTTAGTCATCATCCACAGCGCTTTGATCGGCCAGCGCTCCAGCGAACGGCTCAGCTCATCGAGGTCGATACCGGTTTGCGGGTCGCTGGCGATAGCCACGCTTTTCAGCTTCAGGCGTTCAATGGCCTGCAACGCGCCGTAAAACGAAGGGTTTTCGATCGCCACCCAGTCACCCGGTTCGGTCAGCGCCTGCAAACTGAGATTCAGCGCTTCCATTGCGCCATTGGTGATCACAATCTCATCCGGGGAAACCTGAACGCCCTGTAAGGCGTAACGCTGCGCCAGCGTTTTGCGCAGCGCTTCATTACCCGGTGGCAAATTATGCAGGGCATCAACAGCTTTCATGCTGTGAGAAACGGTGGTCAACGCGCGCATCAGCTGGCGCTGGGGGAACAGTTCCGGGTCAGGAAATGCGGAACCAAAAGGGACGATCTGCGGGTCGCGGCAGGCCTGTAACACATCGAAAATAAAGGCATTAATATCAACCGACTCGGCTAGCTGCACTTTCTGATGGCCGATCGGCTGGCTGAGAAATTCGGCGCGCGGCGCAACATAATAACCTGACTGCGGCCGCGACTGGATCCAGCCCTGGCTCTCCAGCACCTGATAAGCGTGCATTACGGTCATCAGGCTCATGCCGCTCAGGTCAACCTGTTGACGTAGCGAGGGAAGTTTCTCCCCCGGCAGCCAGATCTCCGCCTCGATTTGCTGCTGGATCTGTGCCACCAGCTGTTCATATTTTGCCACGACTGTTACAGGCCATTTTAACGAAATAGTAAACTATTATAGGTCGATAGCCTGTTTCAACACAATCACACCGCGTCAGAGAGCGGTACGACCACGGCCAGCTTTGGGGCAACCACCTCTGACGTTTCCACCTCATCATCGCCGTCGACATACTGTTTCAGGCCCGGGACTTTATCCGGTGGTACCGGACGGCCCAGCAGATAACCCTGCAAGGTATTGCAGCCTAGCCCGGTCAGGAATGCCTGTTGTTCAGCCGTTTCCACCCCTTCCGCCACCACTTTCAGATTGAGCGTTTTCGCCAGCGCCACAATCGCAGTGACGATGGTGGCATCTTCGGTTTGTGCCTGAAGTTCATTCACAAAGGCGCGGTCGATTTTCAGCTCGCTGGCCGGGAGACGCTTCAGATACAGCAGGCTGGAATAGCCGGTACCGAAGTCATCAATGGAGGCTTTCACTCCCAGTTCCGTCAGCTGTGTCAGAATGCGAATACTCTCATCCGGGTCACGCATCGCGGTGGTTTCGGTCACTTCCAGCGTCAGCAGCTCCGGCGGGATATGGTGCGTTTCCAGCGCCTTCACCACGGTTTCCACCAGCCCGGCCTGCTCAAACTGCAATGCCGACAGGTTGACGGCCACCGACCACTGGCTGTTGCCCTGCAAATGCCAGCAGCGCAGCTGGCGGCAGGCTTCACCAATCACCCAGTTACCGATGCTGACGATCAGCC
This sequence comes from Erwinia sp. AnSW2-5, assembly GCF_045107195.1. NCBI lineage: Bacteria > Pseudomonadati > Pseudomonadota > Gammaproteobacteria > Enterobacterales > Erwiniaceae > Erwinia > Erwinia sp. AnSW2-5. The sequence goes on along the minus strand of NZ_JBJGXA010000028.1, from coordinate 9,073 downwards.
CGGTTTTTTCTGCCAGCGGCAGGAAGATATCCGGCGTCAGCAGACCACGCTGCGGATGCTGCCAGCGCAGCAGCGCTTCAAAACCGATAATCGGCCCACGCGGCGCACAGAATTTAGGCTGATAAAACAGTCGCAGTTCTTCATTTTCCTGTGCCAGCCACAGGTCATTAATCAGCTGTAACTGGTTCTGCGCGATGGTATTCATCGATGGCTGGAAGAAACTGTAACCGTTGCGGCCGTTATTTTTGGTGTGGTACATGGCGGCATCAGCGTTAAACATCAACTCACGTTCGTCGATTCCATCGCCCGGGAATACCGCAATACCGATACTCAGCGACACCACCAGCTCATAGCGCGAGATATCAAATGGCCGCTCGACAGCCTTCACCAGCGCATCTGCCACGGCGGCAGCATCGTTCGGGTCGTCAATCTCTATCAGCAGCACAAACTCATCACCGCCAAGGCGTGCCAGCGTGTGATGACCCTGCACTTTTTCTTTCATCCGTTCGGTCACGGCGATCAGCAGGCTGTCGCCAATATGGTGGCCGAAGGCATCGTTGACGGCTTTGAAGCCATCAAGATCCATAAACATCAGGGCAAATTTCGAGTTCTCGCGCGAGGCTTTGTTGATGGCCTGGTCGAGACGATCTTCCAGCAGGATGCGGTTTGGCAGGCGGGTCAGGTTGTCATGCAGCGCCAGCTGTGCCAGCTCGCGGTTTGCCTCTGCCAGAGAGGATGCCAGCACTGAGGTTCGTGCCTGAAGGCGCGCATCGAGCATCGATACCAGCAGCGTAATGCCGAGGATAGCCAGCGTGACAACCACCACCAGAATCGCCAGCCAGTTGCTGTTGACCCCAAGATGCGTGGCGTGGCTGTCCATTGGAAAACTGGCTGCCGCCATGCCGGTATAGTGCATCCCGGCAATCGCGACACCCATGATCAGCGCCGCGCCGCTGCGCATCAGCGCCAGACGGCCGGTGCCCTGACGCAGGTGGAAAGCCAGCCACAGAGCAGCACCAGAGGCACACAGCGCAATCAGCACCGACACCCAAATCCAGCGCCAGTCCCAGATAATACCAGGGTTCACCGCCAGTGCGGCCATGCCGGTGTAGTGCATCGCCACCACCCCGCTGCCCATGATCACCGCCCCGCCGCACAGCCGATACCACGGCAGTTCACCGTAGCAGACGATCCACAGCGCAAAAACGGATGCCGCCACGGCGATCACCATCGATACGACGGTCAGGCTGGCGTCGTAGCTCATAACCATCGGCAAGCTCATCGCCAGCATACCAATAAAGTGCATCGACCAGATCCCAACGCCCATAGCGAATGCACCGCCGAACAGCCAGACGCGGGCGACCTTGCCAGTCGAGGTGGCAACGCGTCCCGCCATATCCAGGGCGGTATAGGAGGCCAGAAACGCGACGATGAAAGAGACGATAACCAGCAGTTGATCGTACGAACTCATGAGCATATGACAATCTCGAATGCAGCAGCCATTTCGGCTTAGTGTGTAGTGACCCGGTGTCATTATTAATCACCCCAGGCTTGTGCTTATTTATCGGCTAAAAATCAGCCGACTTTAGCAGCCCCAGGGGAAAGTGAGGGAACCTGAAGAGAATTTTTACAGGCATAGGATATATCCCTATAATTTATATCGTGTATTAATTTTCCTCTTCTTCGGCAGTGAACATAGCATTGGCCTGATAATTCGACCAGACCAGGGTAGGAATATTCTTGAAAATTTCCCAATCCCTGTCGCCATGCGGCGTTTAAGCCTGCTTATCTATGACCCTGGCAACACATAAAAATATTTTCACGATTCCATCATCAGTCTGGCATAGCTGAACTATAGTTAAGTCAATCAATGCTAACGCATTAATTCAAATAACAGATTATTCCTTACGTTATATTTTACCCCCTAAAGGGTTTTTATTATTTTTCATGGTCGTTCAGTAAAACTGACGACAATTTTTTCATCAGGCGGAAAAGCAAGTTCATCACTTCAATTAGTAAGGAATAGTTATGAAAACTAAGCTTTTTCTGCTGGGCTTCGGCCTGAGCCTTGGCGTAGCCAGTTCGGGCTTTGCCGCGACCACCACCGGAACCATTGCCGCCAAACTGATCCTGACGGCGGGCTGTCTGGTCAATGGGCAGTTAGCCACCAACCAGACTGGCGTTAACTTCGGTACCCTGGACTTCGGTACCAGCGCAGCGACGTTTGACACGCTAACCGCCACAGTGGTGGGAGCGGGAACGGTCGGTAATGGTATTTTCGTCCGTTGCTCCACCGGCTCAACCTATTCGGTACAAATCACCAGTAGCAGTATCAAACCAACCACCGTTTACGGTACGGAAACGGCGCAGCCACGCTACCTGATCAATACCACTACCGCCACAGTCGGCGTCGCCTACACCCTCTACGGCAATACCAACTACACCACGCCGATCGCCAATAACACCAACCTGGTCAGCTCGGGAACGGTCGACCCGTTGCTTGGTGATAACTATCCGATCTATGGCCGTATTACTGGCGGTGGGACCAATAACGTCAACATTCCGGCGGCGACTTACCAGGATACGATTAATATCGCAGTGAATTACTGATTGTCGCGACAGGGGAGTCCATCATGCAGGCGTCATTCAGGCGATATGTGGGTGCTATCCATCCGCTGATATTACTGTTGTTGGTTTACAGCAATCATAGCGATGCATTGCCCGCCGCTGATTTTGGCGTCAGTGCTTCCATCGTCAATGGCTGTGTGATCACCAGCACGGCGCCCACGGTTTTCGGCATACTCGATTTTGGTACTCAACCCGGGGTGGGCACAGTGACAGCCAATGCCGCCTATGTGCAGGACTCCAGCATTACGCTTGCCTGCACGCCGGGTACGGCACTGAACATGAGTATCAACGGCGGGAGTAACTTCACCACTACGCGCAACTTAAAAGTGGCCGGTGACACCAATCTGGTGGCCTATTACCTTTACACCAGTGCTGCTCATACCACCGCGATACCGGTGAATCAGAATGTGTTACTGACGCTAAGCAATGCCAACAATATTACGCTGCCCATCTACGGCCAGTTACAACTGAGCGGTGTTAACCGTGCCGGAACCTACAGCGATACTTTGACGGTGACGTTGAGCTGGTAATGTCGGGGAATTCAAGGAGCATTAATGAAAAAACATCACCTCGCAGGCGCGTTATTCACTCTGCTGTTGAGCGTTCTGGCCCTTAGTGCTCATGCCGGTAACTCGGTGCTGATCTGGCCGATCGACCCCAAAATCACTCAGAACGACAAAGCTACCGAATTGTGGCTGGAAAACCGTGGTGCCAGCACCACCTTGATGCAGGTGCGGGTGTTTAGCTGGCAGCAGGTCAATGCGCAGGAGCAGTACCAGACTCAGCTGCAGGTGGTGGCCAGCCCGCCCGTGGTGCGTATTGAACCGGGCAAGCGCCAGCTGGTGCGTCTGATTAAACAGACGCCGCCCGCCGACGGTCAGGAAGCCGCTTACCGGGTACTGCTGGATGAGATCCCCACGCCGCAAGCACCCGGTGAGAATCAGGCTGGCGTGACGATCCAGATGCGCTATTCCGTGCCGCTGTTTGTCTATGGCAAGGGGATCGATCCGGCGACCACTCGCCCGGAGCTGAGCTGGAAACTGGTGGATCGCGAGGGAAAACAAGTGCTGGAAATCACTAATCGGGGAAGCGCTCACGCCCGTTTAAGCAATGTCACGCTGGGGGGACAGGTTCTTTCCAACAGCCTGTTCGGTTATGTATTAGCCAATAGCAGTAATACCTTCCCATTAACCCGTCCGGCATCTGAGCGCGCAGAAATCAGCGCACAGCTGGGAAATAATCAGGCCTGGCGTAGTACCAGTTCTGCACGCTAGTCGATGAACAAACGCCGCCTGGTGCCGGGACGGCACTGCACCCTGGGCGTGACCGGCCTGCTGGCCTGCCTGTTTCCGCTGACGGGCAGTGCAGAAACCTATCGCTCGCTCCCGCCGCCGCCCTCTGCCAGCGCCGGGAGCCAGGCTACCTCATCACAGAGCTATATGCTGGGCCTGATCGTCAACGATCAGGATCGGGGATTAGTGGTACCGGTGCAATTTCGCGACGGGCATTATCTGCTGCGCGCCGCCGATCTTCAGCAGGCGGGCATTCCCAGTGCGCAGATCAACGCGTCGATTATGGATGTCTCTGCGATGGATCGCGTTAAGGCCGAATATGACCGCCAGCGCCAGCGCATCCTGCTGAGCGTGCCGCCCGAATGGTTACCCGCACAAACCTTTGTGGGCACCACCCATAACGGCCCGCGCTATGAAGGACGTAGCAGTAATGGCGTACTGCTGAATTATGATCTGTACGCCAGCCAGACCACGAGCGGTGGTGCGCGCCTGTCGGCCTGGAATGAACTGCGGCTGTTCGGCGGCTACGGCCAGTTTGCCAGCAATGGTGTTTACCAGCAGCAGCTCTCCGGCGAGACCGGTGCGCAGGAAAATGGCTTTATCCGCTATGACACCTGGTGGTCCAATCAGAATGAAGAAAATGCCCTCAACTGGCGGGTGGGTGATCTGATCAATGACTCGCTGGCGTGGAGCAGCAGCGTGCGTCTCGGGGGTATCCAGCTTTCGCGCGACTTCTCGCTGCGCCCGGATCTGGTGACCTATCCCCTGCCCTCATTTTCCGGCCAGGCTGCGGTTCCTTCTACCGTTGATCTGTTCGTCAACGGCTATAAAACCAGCAGTAATAACGTGCAGTCCGGTCCTTACTCATTGACGAATATGCCGTTTGTGAACGGTGCCGGGAATGCGGTTGTCGTCACCACCGATGCACAGGGCCGACGGGTGAGCACCACGCTGCCATTTTATGTCGCCAGTAGTCTGTTGAAAAGTGGCCTGTCTGATTACTCTTTCTCCGCCGGTGCCCTGCGTCAAAACTACGGGGCGAAAAATGTTGATTACGGCTCAGCGGCAACCAGCGGATCTTACCGCTACGGGCTGATCGACTGGCTGACACTGGAAGGCCATGCCGAAGCCGCCCCTTCCCTGGCGCTCGGTGGTGCAGGTATCCAGCTTAAACTGGGGGCATACGGCGTGGTCAACAGTTCGGCCAGCCAGAGCCAGATGCAGGGAGAAAACGGCAGGCAATACAGCTGGGGCTATCAGTACAGCACCAACCGTTTCAGTGTAGGGGTGCAGCAAACACAACGTACCACTGGCTTTGGTAATCTTGCCCTGTATGCCGACCGTGAAAACAGCCCTGACGCGCTGGCATTTAGCACTCTCAGCCGCCGAAGTGCCCAGTACAACGCCAGCGTCTCGCTGGATCAGTTTGGCAGCCTGGGGGCCGCACTGATTGATATTACCAGCGCCAGTAACGACCGCACTCGCCTGCTCAATCTGTCGTGGAGCAGGAATTTATGGGCCAGTTCCAGCCTGTATGTTTCTGCCAGCCGCGATCAGCAGAGCGGAGACTGGTCCGGTGCCGTTGGCGTGATGATCCCGTTCAGCGATCTGAGCACGGCCAGCATCAGCGTGGAACGCAATCAGCAGGGCGGCACTTCCGAACGCCTCAATCTGTCACAATCCATGCCGTCCGATGGCGGCTTCGCCTGGGACGCCTCGGTGGCCAATCAGAACACGAACGGGTACTACCGACAGGGCAATCTGCGCTGGCGCAATCAGAAGGTGGAAACCTCAGCGGGCTTTTACGGTGATGACAGTTACAGTACCGAATTTGCCGATATTTCAGGTGCGCTGGTGCTGATGGATGGCAGCGCCTTTGCCGCCAACCAGGTGACGGATGCTTTTGTGCTGGTGAAAACCGACTACCCGGATATCAATGTGCGTTTTGAAAACCAGCTGATGGGTAAGACCGACAAGCAAGGCTACCTGCTGGTGCCCAGAGTCAGCTCCTACTACCCGGCAAAATACGATATCGACACGCTCGATCTTCCGGCGGATATGACCACCAGCAGCGTTGAACAGCGCTTCTCCGTAAAGCGCCAGAGCGGCTATCTGTTGCATTTCCCCGTTGAGACATTGCGGGCGGCCAGCGTGATCCTGCATGACCAGAACGGTGAACCGCTGCCGCTTTCCACGCAGATTGATCGCCCTGGCCAGACCACGACTTTTGTCGGCTGGGATGGTATCGCCTGGTTAGAAAATCTGACCGAACATAATCCCATCCATGCGCAAACCCCGGACGGACGAGCCTGCAACACAGAGCTGCCCCTCTCCGGCGGACGGCCTAAATCACTGACCACCTACGGCCCGCTGGTCTGCACGCTGCCACCGTTACCTTCAGGAAAGACACCATGAGAAAAATATTATTGCTGTGTAGCGCAATCCTGCTGATGGGTGGCGCACTGCCTGCGCTGGCGGCCTGTACGACGCCCACCGTGACGGCCAGCTTTGGCCCTGTCAGCTCGTTTACCGTCAATACCGGTATCAGCACCGTGACGCAAAATATTACCGTTAACTGCGGTGCCGGGGTGCTGGCACTGCTGAGCAGCGACACCATTAAGCTCCAGCTCACCGGAGCCACCCTCGGCTCAACCGTGGGTAATCGCGGCGCCATGAAACTGGGCACGGACCTGATCCCGATACAGCTCTGTTACGACGCCGCCTGCACCACCAGCGAACTGACCATCAGCGGTGCAACCTACACCCTGTCGCGCACTCAGTTACTAGGCCTGAATATTGGCGGCACTGGGCAGGTAATTTTTAACATTCCTCTTTTTCTGCGCACCGTTCCGGGCGCGGTGGTGGCAGAGGGAAACTACACCGTCACGCTGGCGGTGGCGGTAACTTATGATGTCTGTACCGGCGTTGGCGTGCTGGGTGCCTGCCTGCTGGGTTCACAGCAAACCGGTACCAGCACCCAGTCCATTATCGTGAATATCGCGATTTCAAAAGACTGCACCACCATCACCGCCCCAGCCGTTAACTTCAGCAGCGCACCGCTGGTCAGCCAGTTCAACCCCGTCAGTCAGAGCATTAACGTGATCTGTACCAAAGGCAGCACCTACAGCGTTGGCATGAACAACGGTCAGCACGCCGTTGGCACGCAGCGCTATATGACCAGCGCCGCCGGTGGCCAGCTGGCGTATGAGATTTACAAGGGATCGGGCACCACTCGCTGGGGCAGCAGCGTTGCCGCTGACCGGGTACAGAGCACTGCCGGCACCGCCAGCACGGATGGTCTGACCCGTACCTTTACCTACAATGCGCAGGTGCTGACCAGCCAGGCGACGCCTGTGGCGGGGACGTATAATGATACGGTGACGGTGGATTTATCGTTTTAGGGGGGCTCGCTGGGCCAGGGTTCTAAGCCAGGTCTAAGGACCAGGGCCAAGGCCAAGGCCAAGGCCAAGGCCAAGGCCAAGGTCGTTGACGGTACATAGAAAGTGTACAGATTTTAAACCCCCTATCATCTGTTAATTTTTGGTTACCAATGTGAACAAATGGTAAATTAACGCAGTGATCGCCATCACATACACGACCGTCCTTGCAGGATAAAAACGAGGGAAACACAAAAAGGATGCAGTCATGGCGATAACCCCCCAGCTCAATCCATCGCGGCAAGGCGGTGCGAAAACAATCTTCAACGTTACCAGCGGTAACTTCCTCGAAATGTACGACTTCATGGTGTTTGGCTACTACGCCACCGCCATTGCCAAAACCTTCTTCCCTGGGGATGACCCCTTCGCCTCGCTGATGCTGACGCTGATGACCTTCGGTGCCGGTTTCCTGATGCGCCCGCTGGGGGCGATTATCCTCGGTGCCTATATTGACCAGCACGGACGTCGTAAGGGGTTGCTGCTGACGCTCGGGCTGATGGCGATGGGGACGCTGACCATTGCGGTGGTGCCGGGCTACAGCACCCTTGGTATGGCTGCACCGATCCTGATCCTGCTCGGGCGTCTGCTCCAGGGGTTCTCGGCCGGAGTCGAGCTGGGCGGTGTTTCAGTGTATCTGTCTGAGATCGCGCCGAAGGGCAAAAAAGGCTTCTATGTCAGCTGGCAATCCGGCAGTCAGCAGATTGCCGTGATCGTCGCGGCGTTGCTGGGCCTGCTGCTCAACCATCTGCTGGATAAAGGCCAGGTGACCGAATGGGGCTGGCGTATTCCCTTTGTCATCGGCTGTATGATTGTGCCGTTCCTGTTCTGGATCCGCCGGATGCTGGAGGAAACAGAGGCCTTCAGCCAGCGTAAACATCATCCGACGATGGGTCAGATTATGCACTCGGTGGGCAGTAACTGGGCGCTGATCCTCGCCGGGATGCTGATGGTGGTCACCACCACGGTGATGTTCTATATGATCACCGCATTTACCCCCACATTCGGTAAAACGGTACTGATGATGAGCGACAAAGAGAGCTTCTTTGTCACGCTGTGCGTCGGGATCTCCAATCTGATCTGGCTGCCGCTGATGGGTTCCCTCTCCGACCGCTACGGTCGCCGCCCGCTGCTGCTGCTGTTTACCGTGCTGATGATCCTCACCGCCTGGCCGGTGCTGCACTGGCTGGTCGGTTCGCCCAGCCTTGCCCATCTGCTGGAGGCGGAACTGTGGCTCTCCTTCCTGTATGGCAGCTATAACGGGGCCATGGTGGTGTATCTGACCGAGGTGATGCCCGCTGAAGTGCGTGCAACAGGGTTCTCGCTGGCGTACAGCCTGGCGACTGCGCTGTTTGGTGGTTTTACACCGGCGATATGCAGTTATCTGATTCATGTTACCGGGGATAAAGCGATGCCGGGCGTATGGCTGACGATAGCGGCGCTGTGCGGGCTGGCGGGTTCGTTGGTGATTAAGCGGTTGGTGAAGCAGTATCAGGTGCGGCGGCTGAAGGAGCCAGCGATTCAGGTGTAAATGAAAGGGGCGACCGAAAAAAGGGTCGCCCCCTGAGGGATCCCCACAAAAATGAATGGCTGGCAGTCTGGCTTCAGGTCCGGGGCCAGTTTGAGCACACCGGAACGGCAACGGCCGCATCCATGCGGGCCTCGGCACGCGACGTCCTGTCGCGTGACGTCCGGCTTAACTCAAACTGGCCCCATCCC
>NZ_JBJGXA010000027.1:0-181453 GCF_045107195.1 Erwinia sp. AnSW2-5 | reverse complement strand
TGGTGCATCCAGGAGGATTCGAACCTCCGACCGCTCGGTTCGTAGCCGAGTACTCTATCCAGCTGAGCTATGGATGCATTTTTAATTCTTGTATAACGCAGTGTGCTAACTACTCACCGTGACACAGGGCTGCTAACGCTGCATCGGTACTACCCAAGATTAAAGCCGCGCTAAGCAGCTTTAAAGAAGATGGTGCATCCAGGAGGATTCGATATCCAGCTGAGCTATGGATGCAAAATGGCGGTGAGGCGGGGATTCGAACCCCGGATGCAGCTTTTGACCGCATACTCCCTTAGCAGGGGAGCGCCTTCAGCCTCTCGGCCACCTCACCACTAGCACTCTTTCGAGTTGTGCTTCAGAACGTTGTATCTGCTCATCGGCACTGCGTGGCGCACATATTACTTTCTGGGCGTTGTAAGTCAAACAATTTCTCCCCCTTTTTTCATCACTCGCGTCTGATTGCACAAAAGCCACGCAAGTCGGCCATTTTGACGACAAAAAGAGTGATTTATCAACAAAGAATGCAGTGAGTTTTAGGCGAAACAAAGACAATGAAAATGGGTACAGCAGAAAAATTCTGGCAAAAGAATGACGCGAATGGAGGATAAATTGGAAAATAGCTAAGAGGAGAGAGAGAAAGAAGGCAAAAACCGGTAGCGCCTCGCTACTTGGAGCGAGGCGCTGGATCCGTTAGTAACTTGTTTGCTGAGTCTTTTCGGCCTGGATGCGCTGATAGATCTCTTCACGATGCACCGAAACTTCTTTAGGGGCGTTAACACCAATACGTACCTGGTTACCTTTGACTCCCAGCACAGTTACAGTCACCTCATCACCGATCATGAGGGTTTCACCAACTCGACGAGTTAGAATAAGCATTCTTTGCTCCTTGAAAGATTAAAAGAGTCGGGTTACGTGCTTCCCGGCATTATCCATCGTATAACGCTAAATGTAGATTATGACAAATACACCAATTGTGCACCTGTCTGCCAATACATTCTGCTGATACTTAGTTTAGCCGAAAACCAGATCATCAACCTGACTTTATGATTACAGGGGCGTATCGCTTGAAAAAACGCCCGACCCATCGGGCCTGAGCGCCTCTGCACGATACATTTTTATAGTGTTACAGTTTCGCAGCCACCCATGCCTCAACGCCAGCCAGAGCCGCAGGCAGCGCCTGCGCATCTGTACCGCCAGCCTGAGCCATATCCGGTCGACCGCCACCCTTACCGCCGACCCGCTGAGCCAATTCGCCCACCAGTTCGCCCGCTTTTACACGATCGGTCAGGTCTTTAGTCACCCCGGCAATCAGGGATACTTTACCATCAGCGACGGTTGCCAGCACGATAACTGCAGAGCCAAGCTGGTTTTTCAGGTCATCGACCATCGTACGCAGCATCTTAGGCTCAACGTTGCTCAGTTCACTGACCAGCAGCCTGGTCCCCTTCAACGCAATAGCTTTACTGCTCAGTGAGGCACTTTCTTGCGCAGCCTGTTGATCTTTCAACTGCTGCAACTCTTTTTCCAGTCCGCGCGCATGGTCAATCAGCGCACGAACTTTTTCATTCAGATTGCTGTTATTGGCTTTCACCAGGTGAGCAATATCGAGCAACTGCTCATTCTGGCTGTAAACCTGGGCCAGCGCGCCTTCACCGGTCACCGCTTCAATACGACGTACGCCTGCGGCAGTGCCAGACTCTGAAGTAATACGGAACAGACCAATATCACCCGTACGGCTGGCGTGGACGCCACCACACAGCTCAGTAGAGAAGTCACCCATGCCAACCACGCGCACATGATCATCATACTTCTCACCGAACAACGCCATCGCACCGTGTGCTTTCGCTGCTTCCAGTTCCATGATGTTGGTATCAATCGGCAGGTTACGACGGATCTGTGCGTTAACGATCTCTTCAACCTGACGAATTTCAACCGGCTTCATCGCTTCGAAATGCGAGAAGTCAAAACGCAGGTACTTATCATTGACCAGAGAACCTTTCTGCGCGACATGGTCACCCAGAACCTGGCGTAACGCGGCATGCAGCAGGTGCGTTGCCGAGTGGTTAAGGCGAATACGCGCACGACGCGCTTCATTGACCTGAGCCGCAAGGCGGTCGCCTACACGTAGCTGGCCGGAAGCCAGTTTACCGATGTGACCGATCGCCTGTGCGTATTTCTGCGTGTCATTAACAGTGAAGGTGGCACCCTTTTCGCTTTTCAGCTCACCGGTATCGCCCACCTGACCACCGGATTCGCCGTAGAACGGTGTTTCGTCAAGAACAATAACCCCTTCCTGGCCGGCACTGATTTCATCCGCCGCCTGCCCGTCAACGAAAATGGCGGTCACCACGGCATTCAGCGCTAACTGCTCGTAGCCTTTAAAGGCTGACGCCTGCTCGATACGGATAACATTGTTGTAATCCGTCCCAAAACCGCTGGCGTTACGCGCACGCTGACGTTGCTGTTCCATCGCCTGCTCAAAACCAGCTTCATCAATTTTCAGGTTACGCTCACGACACACATCCGCAGTGAGGTCGACCGGGAAACCGAAGGTGTCGTACAGACGGAAGACAGTTTCACCATCCAGCGTATCGCCCTGTAAGTTTTCCAGCTCTTCATCAAGCAGAGCTAAACCGCGTTCCAGCGTTTTTGCGAACTGTTCTTCTTCAGCCTTAAGAACCTGCTCAACCTGCGCCTGCTGGTTTTTCAGCTCTTCGCCTGCTGCGCCCATTACGGCGATCAGCGGAGCCACCAGCTTGTAGAAGAATGCACCCTCTGCGCCCAGCATGTTGCCATGACGCACTGCGCGACGAATGATACGACGCAGTACATAGCCACGGTTTTCATTGGACGGGATAACACCATCGGCAATCAGGAAAGCACAGGAGCGGATATGGTCAGCGATCACGCGCAGGGATTTGCTCCCCAGATCGGTGGCACCGGTCTCCTGCGCAACTGACGTGATCAGCTGGGCAAACAGATCGATCTCATAGTTGGAGTTGACATGTTGCAGCACTGCGCTGATGCGCTCCAGCCCCATGCCGGTATCCACGGAAGGTTTCGGTAATGGCAGCATAGTGCCGTCAGACTGACGGTTAAACTGCATAAAGACGATGTTCCAGATCTCAATGTAGCGATCGCCATCCTCTTCCGGGCTACCCGGAGGGCCACCCCAGATGTGATCGCCGTGGTCGAAGAAGATCTCAGAGCACGGGCCGCACGGACCGGTATCGCCCATCTGCCAGAAGTTATCAGAGGCGAAGGCGCCACCTTTGTTGTCACCGATACGAATAATACGCTCACGCGGCACACCGATCTCGTTTTCCCAGATGCCGTAAGCTTCGTCATCGGTCTCGTATACGGTCACCCACAGCTTCTCTTTCGGCAGACCGAACCATTCAGGGCTGGTCAGCAGCTCCCATGCAAAAGCAATCGCTTCTTTCTTGAAGTAATCGCCAAAGCTGAAGTTACCTAGCATTTCGAAGAAAGTATGGTGACGGGCGGTGTAACCTACGTTTTCAAGGTCGTTGTGTTTACCACCGGCGCGCACGCAGCGCTGCGAGGTCGTCGCTCGGGAGTAATTGCGCTTATCCTGACCGAGGAAAACGTCTTTAAACTGGTTCATCCCGGCGTTAGTGAATAACAGCGTCGGGTCATTGTTAGGGACGAGGGAGCTACTGGCTACAACCTGATGTCCCTTGCTTTGGAAAAAGTCGAGAAACGCTTGACGAATCTCCGCAGTGCTCTTGCTCATATTTGTCCTGGAATCACGCTAACGAACGTTTCGTGGGTCTTGCTCCGCCGGTATTGCTTTCGCCAGCGACGACACACGAACAAAAAGTGGTGAATAAGATAAATTTTCTTCAGGGGGAAGTAAAATCCCATCGACGGTCAATTGTCAAAATTCTCGAAAATTGACCGGATATCTTCCATAAAGAAGCCTTTAGCCATCAGATAACGCTGCACTTTGGCTTTTTCCTTCCATTCAGATGGCAGAGGCAGCCCAAACTTGCGTTCAGCCAGCATAAAAGCCTGAGTTTGCCAGTCAATTTCTGCGGCAAATAACGTCTCATCGATCAGTGTTTTATCAATGCCCTTCTGCCCCAACTCCATGCGAATGCGTTGCGGCCCGTAACCTTTACGGCTTCGCCCTGCCACATAGCGTTCAGCGAAGCGGGGATCATCCAGCCAGTTGTGCTGATAACACCATTCTACAACACGGTCGATCTCTTCCGGGGCTAGTGGCTCTGGTGGTGTTTCTTGTTTTGCGCCCTGTTGTTTAGAGAATTGAGCAGCGCGCTCGCTCGAGATAACCAGCTTGCGGCGAAATTCTGCTTCACTGTGATCGCGCATTGCGAGAATACGCATTGCCCGCTCCAGCAATTTCGCATGCCGGGTTCGTTCAGTGGTCTCTGACATAGTGCCCCCACAGCGTTGAGTCAATATAACAGGTGATCAAGGGTAACGTCTGATGGCGGTGCTTGCGAGGAAAAAGCGTAGAAAGAGGAGGATAAGTCGCGGGTTTATGCGTTTAAGGGGGAGCCTGTCGCGACACCAAGAAAAAAGGGAACCGCTTTTGCGATTCCCCTTCGGGTACAGCGGGCCAAATCTCATCGACCCGTGCCGTGCCGAAAATCAGAGGTCTTCGTTCACTTCGCTTTCTGCTTCATGCGGTGCAGGAACGAAATCAGGCTTAGTATCCGGGTTGGTCAGCAGCATTTCACGCAGCTTTGCTTCGATTTCGTTAGCGATAGCCGGGTTTTCTTTCAGGAAGTTACCTGAGTTAGCTTTACCCTGACCAATTTTGTCGCCGTTGTAGCTGTACCAGGCACCCGCTTTTTCAATCAGTTTGTGCTTCACACCCAAGTCGACCAGCTCACCGAAGACGTTGATGCCTTCGCCGTACAAGATCTGGAATTCAGCCTGCTTGAATGGCGCAGCGATTTTGTTTTTCACTACTTTGACACGGGTTTCACTGCCCACCACTTCATCGCCCTCTTTGATCGCACCGATGCGGCGAATATCCAGACGGACAGAAGCGTAGAATTTAAGGGCGTTACCACCGGTGGTGGTTTCCGGGTTACCGAACATCACACCAATTTTCATACGGATCTGGTTGATGAAGATCAGCAGCGTACCGGAGTTTTTCAGGTTACCGGCCAGCTTACGCATCGCCTGGCTCATCATACGTGCCGCAAGGCCCATGTGAGAGTCGCCGATTTCACCTTCGATTTCCGCTTTCGGCGTCAGTGCCGCTACGGAATCGACAATGATGACGTCAACCGCACCAGAACGTGCCAGCGCATCACAGATTTCCAACGCCTGCTCACCGGTATCCGGCTGAGAACACAGCAGGTTGTCGATATCCACGCCCAATTTCTTGGCGTAAACCGGGTCCAGTGCGTGCTCGGCATCGATAAACGCACAGGTTTTGCCTTTGCGCTGTGCAGAAGCAATCACCTGCAGAGTCAGGGTGGTTTTACCGGAAGACTCTGGACCATAAATTTCGACGATACGGCCCATTGGCAAGCCACCCGCCCCCAGAGCGATATCCAGTGATAAAGAACCGGTTGAGATGGTTTCCACATCCATAGTGCGGTCTTCACCCAGGCGCATGATGGAGCCTTTACCAAATTGCTTTTCAATCTGGCCCAGCGCTGCTGCCAGTGCTTTTTGCTTGTTTTCGTCGATAGCCATTTTTACTCCTAATCATGCGGGTAAAGCACACGTAGATGCTGCTTCGTCTCTAAAATATGCGCTGATTATACTGTATGGTCATACAGTATCAAGTTTAATTTTTGAGAAAATGATCGTGCAGGGTCTGGAGCGCCCAGGCCGTTGCCTGGCGACGAACGGCCTCACGGTCACCGCGAAAGCGCTGCACCAGCGTCAGCACTTCACCGCTGGCAGACGCAAAGCCAAACCAGACGGTACCGACCGGTTTTTCGTCACTGCCGCCATCCGGCCCGGCGATCCCACTGACCGAAATAGCATACTGCGCCCCGGCTTCACGTAGCGCGCCCTGCGCCATCTCCTGCACCACCTGCTCACTCACCGCGCCGAACTGCGTCAGCGACGCTTCCATTACGCCGATCATCTGCTGCTTGGCGTCATTACTGTAAGTTACAAAGCCACGCTGGAACCAGGCTGAGCTGCCCGCAATGTCCGTCAGCACTTTGGCAATCCAGCCGCCGGTGCAGGACTCAGCCGTGGTAACACTGGCATGTCGTGCCAGCAAACGCTCACCAACACGGGTGCTCAACTGGGTTAATTCGTTATCGGTCATGGTGCTCTCTGCTCCCTGATAATGAAGAGCAAGAGAGTAGCACTTTTCCCGGATTCACGCGGCGTCGAAACCCGTTTTTGCGGCGCGACGTCCAGGCTTTTTATCAGACTTTTTGCGCCACCAGAAACAAACGAGGAAAGGCCAGCAGCAGATTGCCATCCTGCCGGGGCGGATACGCGCAGGCGATCTCAGCATAGTAATCTGCCAGCCATAACACCTGCTCCGCCTCATCCAGCGCCGCGAGATACGGGCGTAGTCCGGTGGACCGCAGCCAGTCGACAATCGCCTGTGGCGACGGCATCACATGATAGTAAGTGGTGCGCCAGAGATCGACCCGACAACCGGAGGCGGTCAGCAGATCATAATAGTCATTGGTCGACAACAGACGTTTACGCGCCGCAGCCTGCGGGTCCGTTTTCGCCTGCCAGGCCGGGCGTTCAGCCACATCACGCATCAGTCGATGGCTTTGCTCGTCAAGATTATCCGGCATTTGCACGGCCAGCACGCCGCCAGGGGCAAGCTGAGACACCAGATGAGGTAGCAATACCGGATGATCGGTCAGCCATTGCAGTGACGCATTGGCATAAATCACATCCTGCGGCGGCGTCGCCTGCCAGTGACGAATATCTGCCAGAGAAAATGCGCAGTCAGGCAGACGCCGTTGTGCCTGATCAAGCATTGCCTGTGAGCTGTCCAGGCCCGTTACCTGCGCCTCAGGCCATTTCTGGTGCAACAATTCAGTGCTGTTGCCAGGTCCACAGCCGAGGTCGGTGACATACAAAGGTGACAAGAGGGGAATGCGATTGAGGAGTTCCTGCGCCGGGCGCGTGCGTTCTGCTTCGAACTGACGATAAAGATCGGGGTTCCAGTCTTTCATTATTTCTCGCTCAGGGATCAAGTGGCAGCCAGACGTACTGTAAACCTGGCTGCCACCGCGATAAATAACAAAAATGCATCAAGATACTGACAGGTATTTAGCGCGCCTGTTTCACCGCCAGACCCAGTTGCCACACCGCCATTGCATAATGGTTACTGTGGTTATAACGGGTGATGGCATAGAAGTTCGGCAATCCGTACCAGTATTGGTAACGCGTTCCCATATCAAACTTCAGCAAGCTCACCTGCTGGTTATTATCCAGCGGGATAACCGGTGACAGCACTGCCTCTGCCAGCTTAGCCACGGTATAACGGGTTTTAAAGCCGCTTTCCAGTCCCGGAGCCTGGCCGTTGGCTTCCACCGCCACCGTACCGTTGGTCAGCCAGCCGTGCGCCTGGAAGTAGTGCGCCACACTGCCTATCGCATCCACCGGGTCCCACAGGTTGACATGCCCGTCGCCGTTGAAGTCCACCGCATACTGCTTAAAGGCCGACGGCATAAACTGGCCGTAGCCCATCGCACCGGCAAACGAGCCACGCAGATCGAGCGGGTCATCATCCTCTTCACGCGCCATCAGCAGGAAGGTTTCCAGCTCACCGCTAAAGTATTCCGCACGGCGCGGGTAGTTAAAGGACAGCGTTGCCAGTGCATCAAGAATACGTGTTTTCCCCATCACGCGCCCCCAACGGGTTTCCACGCCAATAATGCCAACAATGATTTCCGGCGGCACGCCATAGGTCTGCTCGGCACGCTGCAATGCATCCTGATATTGATTCCAGAACGCCACGCCGTTTTGCACATTATCCGGGGTAATAAATTTGCTGCGATAGCGGATCCACGCACCGTTGGGTCCGGTAGGTCCCTGTGCCGTGGTGGTCGGAGCCTGGCGATCCATCAGGCGGACAATCCAGTCGAGATTCTTCGCCTGAGCCAGCACGTTGTGCAGCTGCTCGCGTTCAAAACCGTGCTTACGCACCATTTTGTCAATAAAGGCATTGGCGGCCTGATTATTGGCAAAATCGCCACCCAATACGGCAGCACTGTGGGCAGGTTCCAGCAGGAATCCACCGTTGCCTTTAAACGGGTTGCCATGAGGTTCAGCAGTGGCCGGCTTCGGCTGGCTGCTACAGGCGGTGAGTAATGCGAGGACAGGGAGAAGCGAAACCAGATAACGCATTAGATATCCATATTGCCGTTTAATAGTGTCAGAAACAGATGGTAAAGCATTGATGAGGAGGAGTTAAGCGGATTTACCAAACCTGATAAGGGATTGCTGCGAAAATATCCTCTGCCCGGACAGGCGGAGGAGAAAAAGGATCAATCCATAATGAAAGCGTGAGTGGCACCTTCAGTACCACTCGATTTCAGGGGGCGGACGGGGTATTTCGTCCTGCCTGGGCTGGCAAGAGTCAGGAAAAAAAATTAGCGCTTGTAATAGATTTCACCCTGCTTCGCCTGCAAAATTTTCCCTTCAGCGTTGGTGATCAACACGTAGTTACCGCCCATATAGGTCCAGTGGCTGTCGGCCTCCGGGGCTGGCAGGTGACGCACCTTCCACTGTACGATTTCATACTGTTTAGTACGATAGACGTCGGGTACCACATCACCGATAGCAAAACGCGTAAAGTCCGCAAAGAAATATTGCAGATCGTAAGGGTCTTTCGGGTTCGCTTGTGGAGCGGCAGTCTGTGGATCCTGCGCCAACGAGTTCTGGCTTTCCGGGGTCTGAACGGCAGGTGCCTGCACTTCAGGGGCCACTTCTGCACTCTGCTCACCCTCTGCCCAGGCAGCAGGGAGGCTGGATAATGCCGCAACCGAGAACAACGCTGAACACAATACCACTTTCAACTTACGCATACTTTCTCCAAAAATTAGGCTATCTGGCAGCGATCCGCTGCGAAATCAACGAATATAAACACGGCGATAATCCATTATCAACCGGACCCACCAACGCCCGGCAAAACTTAGAGAGACGAACAGTACGATGGTTCCGGTACAGTTACCTGAGATAATAATGTGATGTCGGCCACGTCAGACAGAAATTATTGTTAAGAAACATGAGCCGTCATGATTTATACCTCATTCTCTCGCCACAATAACGAAAAAATGACGTGTTATTTCGGCTGATGCTGAACCTCACGCCAGACTTTCAGCGCCAGTACCACCAGCCCACCCGCACCGATAATTAACAACGCCCACAGCAACCCTTTCTGCCAGAGCCCGCTTTTCTCGGCTTCCGTTGTCGCCGTCAGACGTTCACGCCCACCGAGGGTTTGCACCACCGTTTTTCCGGCGTCAGGCAATACCAGCCACTGGTTGGTTTCCGGTGGAATCAGAACATCGAGGCTTAGCGCCTGCGCAGTCGCCGTTTTATTTCCCCACACCAGCATAAAGGGCGCGCTGCCCTGCGCATTAAAGACCAGCTTGCGCACCTCACGTTCACCGCTGACCAGCGGCGGCAACCCGCTCCATTGCTGGTTAATGCCTTTTAGACGGATAGCCTGAATCAACTGCCCCTGAAGCGTCAATGGCGCAGAAACGTTATCCCCCAGGCTGTAGACGGCTTGTTTACCCAGTGGCTGCCAGGCATCCTGCGCACTGCTGCGGTATTCAATCGAAAGAGGTATCACCGTATTACTCTGCGCAGGCGTTATCCTCACCTGGCTAAGAGGTTGAGGAGAAGACCAGCTGTATTCAGCTTCGCGGTCAGAGATTGATTTGACAGATGGAGCCAGGGTGATGGACTTCTGTGTACGCCGAGTGGGCTGCTCAATACCCGTGATAGCACTGAGATCCAGATTCGCTGGCTGCGCATCATCTTTGAATACCAGCATCAGGTAGCGCGAACGTGGCGTATGCCGGTCATAATGGAGATCGACGGTATTAAGCAACAGTCTGTCGCTGCCTGAGGTCAAATCCATTAACGGCGCATCGCTGATCAGCTCACTCCAGCTTTTCAGATCCTGGCTGTAAAGCACGCTGACACGCGTCTGCCAGTTCTGTGGCAAACGCGCCCAGGTCAGTTGCAACCCACTCAGCCTCGGGTAGAACCCCTCCCCTTCTTCCGGGACTTCCAGTAGCAGGCTACGTCCCAGGGGTTTTTCATCCTCGACGGGCAGCGTTACCTCAATTCCACTGGCAGACTTTAGTGTCACCTGAGTTCGATCGCCAGCCTCCGCATGCGTGTTGTTCATGACGAAGACACGTAGCGGCCAGGTTTTTCCCGGTGTCTCATCGTTCTCTGAAGAATAGAGCGCAAAAGGCACCGTTACGCCCTGGCTGTTAAACACCCGCAGATCGCGCATATCCGGCCAGGCCGCTTGCTCATAGACATCGCCGGGGAGTTCTACCTGGAAGAAGGGCTTCGAAGCCTGCGTGATCAGCGGCAGGCCATAAGCATAATCCTTTGGTGCCTCAGCGGCATGTACCGCCGCGCTGGCGAACAGGCACAGCGTGGTCATCAGCCACCAGTGGCTCAACTTACTCTTCATGTTTTTCCTCATTGGCTGTCACAGAGCCTTCTTTAAGTGCGGTTTTGGGTGGCAGGGGTGAAAAATACCCGGCAATCAGCACCAGAATAGCCACACCGATAAAGCCCACGGCACGTGCCAGACCACCGCCATGTGCACTGTCGACCAGAATCAATTTAATAATCACCACACCCAGTAAACCTGCCCCGCCAAACCACCCCTGACGGTAACGGCTGCGCGCTGACCACAGCATGACCATCAACGCAGTCAGCATCCATAGCAGCGCGAACGTAGTCTGAATCAAGCGTGATGACCACAATGCCTCTGGCTGCCAGGCGATATCAGCGTAGTGCGCCAGCAGACGCATAACAAAACCATTGCCCCACCAGAACAGCAACGCTATCGCGCCAAGACGTAAGGCCAGAGGGCACCAGGAGAATGCCACCGCAAACCGATCGCGCAGCAAGCTGCCCCACAGTACCAGGGCGCATATCAGCACCAGTGCCCCCTCTTCCAGTGGGTTGATTAACGGCAGATAGCGCCAGTCGAACATCACACCGTCATGCAGGTTACCCAAGAACAGCAGCAGCAGCGCACAGGGTGCCAGCGGCAATAGTCCCAGCGTGCTATACAAACGCTGATGAGCCGCAAAGGGCCAGAGTCCCCGGCGCAGCGCCCACAACATCAGCAAAACAATGCTGCCGATGAACACCATCAATGCTGCCATGCGCCATTCATCCATGCCCCACGGCAGCTTGTCCGTGATACGCCAGACTTCTATCCCTGTTGTCAGCAGCATCCAGAACAGCGATAAATGCAGCCCCTGTTCCAGCAGCAAAGGTTTCAGTCTGCCTTGTTCCCGCTTCAGCAGTCCGTAAGCCACACTCAGCACTGGCAGCCAGACCAGATTGAGCCATCCCGCCGCCCGCAGGGAGTTATCGATCAGCTGTTGATACAGCAGCACCAGCAGCATTGCCAGCCACAGCAACCACGGCATGTAAGCCAGCTCCGTCCAGATAAGACGTCGGCTGGCCAGATGCCAGGCAACGGCAGACAAAGCGATAAGTCCCAGTAGTGGGAACAGGAAGTCATCATCAGGAATTGGGGTAGCAGCCAGCCCACCAATCAGTGCCGCCAGCCAGCAGAGAATACCGCCGCCCAACAGGACACGCGACATAATGCTGTTAGTGTTGCGCCACAGCGAGGCACCGCCGAGCCAGGTCAGAGCCAGTACGGCAAAAATCAGACCGAAGGAGAAAGCATAGATGCCATTGAAACAAGCCGTCAGCGCAGAACCCAGAGCCAGCAATAGCAATCCGGTGCCGCTGTAGCTGACGCGTGACTGGCGCTGCGACTGCCCCAGCCACAGGACACCCAGCCCTTCCAACGCCCAGGCCATTGACGTCCATTGCGCAGAGAGTGTCAGCGGGATAGCCAGCGTAGTAAACACGCTGCCGAGCGCCAGCCCGGCTACGGCCAGCTGCCTTCCGATCGCCGGATAACGCCGTAGCCCAAACCAGGCCAGTAGCAGGTAAGCCAGTCCGAAGCCCAGTGCCGAAAACGCAGGACCAAATGCCCAGTGCTGCGTAATGTGGTACTGCATACCAAAGCCTACCAGCGGCGGCCCGAACAGCAGTACGCCATCGATCACCTTCTCGCCTTTCACCTGTCCGCGCAGCGATAATCCCAGAGAAAACACGCCAAAAATCACAATATTGGCGATCAGGAACAGCTGGCAGCTCAGATAAAATTCTGGCTGATAACCCTTTAAGCCCCACAGACCCGCCACACCAAAGGAGAAGGCAAACCCCAGTAGATTAAGCAGCCGCCAGGGCTGCCAGACAGTGATTGCAAGAATCCCCAGCGACAGCAGCAGGTAATAGGAGAACAGTGCAATATGACTACCGCCACCGGTAGAAAGTAGCAGAGGGGAAAGATAGCCCCCGATACTGGCCAACATCGCCAGGCTCAGAGCGCGTTGCAGAACGGCCAGGCCTACGCTGGCAGCACAGATCACCAGCATCAGAGCAAAGGCCAGCAAGTGTGGCAGCAGTGCATAGAGCCGGAAGGCACCAAACACCGTAATATAAAGCGCGCCAACCGCCCCCCCCTGTAGGATCAACGCATAAAGTGTTTGTTTCGTTCTGAGTCGCCAGCCCAGCCCCAACATCACCAGGCTGGCCAGCGTAGCGACCGCCAGACGCAGTTCGATGGGTAGCATATCGCGCTCAACCGAGTATTTGAGCAGATACGCCAGGCCGAAGAACATCAACAATACGCCCAACTTCGCCAGCGGATTGCCTTTCATAAACCAGTCCAGCAGGCCTGTAAGCAGCCCCGAGAACATATCAGGCTTATTATCATGCGGCTGAGATTGAGCACGGTTCAGAGTAGAGGGTGGCTTTTTCGTGTTCTGCACGGTAACAGGCGTCGCTTCTTGCCGGATGTGTTCCTGAGCCGTCAAGGCAGATGCCAACGATGGCACAATAAGTTCTGATGCCACCTCGGCACTGGCTTCACCGCGCTGCCATTTCGCCAGTTTCTGTTGCAACTGGGTGACCGTCAGTTTTAGCTGTGCCAGCTCGCGCTCATTACGCCTGCTGCGCGACAGTGAAATCATCACCAGTAACGGTAATACCACTACAGTGAATACAGCAACCAGCCCGGCGAAGAGCAGAAGCTCATCCATGACACCATCCCATCTGTGAAATAATCGTTACATTCTGACATGAAAAAGCAGAAGTCACTCAATAAATCAGCTGCAATTTTTTATACAAAAAACAAGCATAAACAGCGATGTATTCGTAAGTGGCTACCGTGCTGAATGTTGAACTATCGATTGATACCATTTGGTCTGAGCTGTTAAAATAGCTCAATATGCAACAGGTTTTTCTGAGTTAACCGGTCATCAGTGCCTGGCATTAGAGATGTCTGCATCACGTCCTCCGGGTCACCACATCAGCAAAGTGGAACAGCGCCTAAAGTCTTTACTGGCAGGCACTGAGATGCAAATAATAGGCGGCAACCCGAGGACGACAATGAATCAACCCGTCCGACAAATTGCTTAGGATGGTTATCCATTGAGATTTCCTCCCGGAAATACCTGATATTGCGCCACGGTTTGAGAACGCAGGTTTACGTTATATGGATCCCCTTTTTTAAGGAAAATAGATTATGCCTAAGATTGCTAAATTGACCGTATTACCATTAGTTCTGGCCCTGAGCACAGGTTATGCTTCTATTACTACTGCTGCGAGCAGTTGTGATGCAAAACGCGCCGCAATTGAATTCCAGATCGAACAGGCACAGAAATACGGTAACCACAATAAAGTTTCTGGCCTGAAAAGAGCACTGGCTGAAGTGAACACATACTGTACTGACAGCGGTCAGATAACTGACGCAGAGAAGAAAGTGACCAGGCTTGAGAAGAAACTGGCAGAAAAAAATGCTGATATTCAGAAGATTAAGGCTGAACTTAAAGCTGCCCGTAGTGAACTCGCTTCACTGAAAGGCTAAGTAATCACGCTCACAACGGGTTACTCGCTGTGAGCATAGTTATCCTATTCACGGATACGAATAAACACATTATATTTCATGAAGACTAATAATGACGTTACAATCTCAAGCAGTGAGCATTGATAAAATCGTTTCAATCATTAATGATATCTATCACAGTAAATCACTCTCAGTTTTACACCATGTGAAGTTGAAATCGGTGTTAACACCCGAGTAAATAACCGTCTTACCGGATGGATAAATATAAAACACACAGCGCGAGCAGCATATAAACCTATAACCCACTACACCTTTAGAATTAAAACCTATACAAGCATATGTGTAGCTATATATTGCATCAAAAAACAATCACTGTATCATTCATATCGTTAAGCAAGCACCTTTCATTAATGATTTTCCAGGCTTGCAAACTCTACAGGTGAATAAAAAGCATCATCAATTTAAGAACTACAACAATAAAAAGAACAGATGACAGTAATAAGCAGGAGGTGAGCATTTCCCATACGACCATCAACACGACAAGGATCACCATCTGCGATGGAGTTAATACAATAGATTTTCGCTGTTAAAAAAGAATGTGGCCATGCCTGGTTCATAAAATGTCATTAGGAACATTCCAACAGTTCTTTTTTCATACTGTTTTTAAAGGTAAAAGTCTTTGATGGCGGTATAAATATAGTTTTTTCTACCAGGTACTTAAGTACTAGTGATAGCTGCGCAGCAGGAACTACAAATACAAGAACAACCAATAAATAACATAAAAAACACATTAAAAAACAAAGAAAAAAAATCATGCAATGTTACTATAAACCTGCTTACAACCTTAAGAAAAAAACAATGACCTCACCATCCTGCTACATAATAAACAATTCAGTGGAGTTCAATGTTAAAGAAAGAACATTGACCTCACTCGAAGATAATAATAATAAAATCATCCTTTATGCACCTGCGTCAGGTTGCCTGTTACTCCTGCTTAAAAACAGAAATACAGTATTGGGAAAAGATGTTTTCTTTGATGAAGTATGGAAAAAAAATGGCGTTCATGTTACGGCCAATACTTTTTATCAAAACATATCAATACTGCGACGTAGCTTTATAAAACTTGGACAGGGAAATGAAATTATTAATACCATTCCGAGAAAAGGCATGCAGTTAAGTAAGTTTTTAGCCATTACAGAAATAACAGAAGAGACAGAGAAAAAAAACAGCATATCACTTAAAAAAGAAAAATCACAAAACTGGAAAAATAACAATAAAAAGATAAAACTGATTGGTATGATGTTATTTATTATTATTTTAGCGCAGCAGTTAATTAGTATTGGTATACAGGAAGATGAAGATTTTTTCAGAAATTATCATTTTGTGAAAAAAATAGAGGAGTGTCTTGTTTATACTAAAGATGATAGTGGTGGGATAGATGATTACGATAAGTACATAAAAACCAACATGATATCATGCGAAAAATACAAGTTTAATTACCTGACCACATATAAATTTTCACGGAGAACATCTGTAATAAGATGCGACAACCCGATAAAATCGAAAAATACAAAATGTTTATCTGAATACCATATTTTGTAATATTCTCGAGAAAAAGGTCATAAACTGATTAACCAGAAGCATTGAACATGAATCTAATAACATTATAAAATCACATTCGTACAATTTTTGAAAAAAGTTGAATGTCGTTATCAACCCCTAGCTTCTTCATTATGTTTATTTTGTGAGCACTAATCGTTTTAACACTTCTGGAGCAAAATCGAGCTATTTCTGAAACACTGTTACCACTCAATAGATAGAAAAGCATCTTCCGTTCCCTTACTGTCAAACAATCAAGTGGATCAGCCTCATTAAACTCTGGAGAGTTGAGAACAGCCAGTATCTTAGGGCTTAATACCTCCTCCCCCATTAAAGCTCTTTCTAGTTTTAGATTAATAACAGCAAACTCCTCGTGTGTGGAGATGATTGAATAATTAAAATCACTAACAATATTAGTTATAACATTCCTGTCAGAACATGAGGTCATTATTATGACATTATCACTCATACCACCCAATTTTTTAAAAAAATTTCGCAATGAGTTTTTTTGATGATTTTCTGTATAAGGAATATCACATACAATTGAACTAACAATATTTTTATCGAGATATGCTAGCAAGCCAGAAGCTGTATTTGTAGAAAACAACACATTAACATTAAGATTAAGATTATCTAATAGTGATTTTATACCTAAGGTAGTTATAGGAAAAAAGTTCATTAAGGCTAGCGTTTTCATTTTTATTTCCTTTGTATGACTAATGCATTAGCAATCTGAAGAAAAATCACTTAACAGACCACCTAGTGCAGATAACTCACTATTATTTTTAATGTTGAGTCTTTTCATAATGCTGGATTTCTGAGTTGATATGGTTTTTATATTACGCCCTCTCTCTCTTGCTATATCTGTAATTCTTTTACCTTCGAGAATATCGAACACAAGATCGGTTTCCGCTGGGGAAAAAAGTGCAGGGAATTCATCGTCAATTTTCCTCATGACGTACGGGCCGTATTTTCTCTCTTTCATTAAGCACGCATAAAATATATCAACAAAAACATTATTATTTTCTTTTAAAGACATTACTCCGTTTATACCCAGCGAGGCGAGCAAGCCATACAATTTCGGATTAACAATATCAGCAAGTAAAAAAACAGGTATTCCAAAATTAGACACACAGCTAATTTCCTTCACCTTATGCAGCAAATCATTAATACCTTCTGATATCGATGTAATGACCAGGTCTGTTCCTGTAAAATAATCAAAACCCGTCCAAACCTCACTACTAATACTAACTAACCCCTTACCATTCACTCCAACTGAATTGAGCGTCTCACGCACTCCAACCTCGTTAATGAATGTTAAATCTTTTAAAATGACACTTTTATATTTTATATCAGGATTATCCATAACCAATCCATGCTGTAGGAGTTAATATGGCAATAATTAAAAAAGTTTACATATATGATATTGTATAAATCATAGTGCTATTTGCGATTCCTGGAGTAATGTTTTTTTCCGTTTGATAGTATCTCGCGGTTAATGGGATGGTAATTTTTGACCCACTCACAGGAAATGAACCTATCTGCCATGATGTTCCGAAATTTACGGGTACCCCACTACCCCCCTTAAGTATCTGTAGTGCTACACCGCTTGCATTATCGGCATTAGGTGATAATGATAGTAATCCTGAATTCTTCCCCCCCGCTGGACTCGTACCATCCAGTTGCATCATTATTTTGAAAGTACTCATTATATCCGTATCACAAATTAGCATGATACTAAAATCTTTCGGCTTAGTATTTGTGCCAATTCCAGAACCGAAACCGTTTAACTTATTTAGGATGGCTTTATCTAACACCACTGAAAATGATGCGGGTCCGCTAACTTTACATGTCTCTGTGGTATAGACAATGTTATTGGGATTTTGCATATTAAAAGCAGCAGTATCAGCTGGGTAAGAAGATGCACCGCCCATAGTGAAGAGATCAACACTCTTCACTACCACGCCAGGTACTGAGCTATTCGATGTCTTAGTGATTTTCACATCGACACTAAATGTATTCTTTGGCCAATAGGACGAAGTCGATCCACCACCAACCGCTGTAACATCTTTAATCATGATATTTGTAGGAATATTTTGCGCAATGCTACCATCTTTCCCATTAAAACCTACACTTAACGTCAGACCATACCCAAGAGAATTAGTAATATTTTTCCTCTTGAAGTAAATTAAATTTCCTTTATCTGTCAACTTATTTTGGCTACAAGACGTCGTGAATTCGAAAGTTTTACTGAACAAAACAGTTCCAAGAGGAATCCCCGGAGTTACTTTTATTGCAGGAGTATCAACACCAAGAGACAATAGTGTATTTCTTCCATCTGCTGCCCTGCAAATCAACTCTGCATAAGCATATGGACTCGCTCCAAACAGCGATAAAATCACAATAAAAATCTTCAACTTTATTCTCCTGATACTAATTTCACCAATAAGTAGGCATTAGCATTAATTATCATTTCATGGTGACCTATGCTTTTTAATTTTAAGGTGCACTGATGGCCAATTACATGCATCGACTGTCAATTTTTTCGAAACCAACTGAATTATTTTGACTATTTTTATTAGAATCAGGCACAGTGACTTTAAATAAGCAGATTTGTTCTTTTTCATATCCCCATTTGATCGCTAAATTAGACGTAGCAAATGGAAGCCGTGCATAAACAATGTTACCCTGTGCTACTGTTCCTACCGTATTACCATTTTCATCTCGTACAGCGGCACCCAACGGAAGCTCCTTATCTGTAGAGTAAATATTAATCAGTACCGGTCTGCCAACTGACGTTCTGTATCTTAATCTTACAATTGCGCCAGATCGCGGGATAACCTGTTGACGTGTATTTTGCAATTCAACATCTACAGATAGTCCTTTTGGATCCAGAGATATCTCATTGACTCGATATGAATTGAGATAGGGAACAACGGCATTTCCGTAGCTATTTACAATAACGCCTGAATACCCTTCCACTCTCGCACCTTCTGCATCTGGTGCGCTAATAACAGCTAATGTATCAGAGGTATATGGGCTGGCGGTGATACTATCAGACAACACCACTAATGACCCAGAGGCTCCGGTTGACAACGAGCGATAATGACTCCCCTGGCCAAATGCTCCTTGTAGGGAGCTGTAAGGTGAACGATACACGCCAGATATATTTCCTGAATTATTATCACTTTGGTCTCTGGCAGCCCCAACGTTATAACTAAACTGATCATCTCGCCCGAGCAATCCATTGAGGCTGGCCTGGCTATTTATCCCCTCAGATGTCTGACCCAGGCTCATGTTGAAGGACGGCGATCCAGTGCCAGAGCCAAGCGGTATAGAAAAGCTGATAAAATACTGGTTCTCTTGATCACCAGTAATACTTCTTACCCTATTAGCAGATATTGAATAAGAGACTCTTCCCCAGTTATTACTGTAACCAATCTGATATTGATTATCGTTACCAGATTCCCCCCAATAGTTCTGACTAAATCCACTGATGTATATCTGCCCGTAGTTCTCCGCCAGGGTTTGACTGGCTGTTAGTGACAGCCGGCTACGCGGACGCTGGAGTGTCAACTCACGGTCGTTCTTCTTTTTATAATGATCGCTATATAACATGGCATTTTTTAAATCAAGATACCCGGATGATGAGAACCGGTATGCCGCGATTGAAATACTGCTTCCTGTTTCAGCAAACATCTTACTGAATGTCGCCCTGTAGCTGCTCCCCTGACTTCTATGCTCATCTGCCGAGACTTTTGACTGAGTAATATCGAAGGCAAATGCACCTAATTGCGTGCCCACAGCAGCACCAATCAATCCTGCACTATAATCTCTAGTGCCTAAAAAACCGGTATAACCCGTTAAGCTGTTAGTCATCCCACGCTGCAGAGTAACCTGTCCAACTCTTGGCGTAAAAGAGAGGTTTAAATCTCTTAAAGTCCCGGCAACAACACTATAGTAAGTCGCGCCAGGACGAAGGAGCTGAGCAACTGAAGCATAAGGAACACTGAATGTGTTAACGCGACCATCAGCTTCGGTGATCTTAACGTTTAAATCACCACCGTAACCTGTAGGGTAGAGATCATCGATAACAAATGAACCAGGAGGCACAGTGGTGTCATACAAAAGAGCACCATTTTGTTCAACAGTGACATGCGCGTTGGTCTGTGCAACACCACGAATAACAGGAGCATAGCCTCGTTGAGAATCTGGCAACATTTTTTCCACAGTGTTTATCGCAACACCGCGGAAACCAAACGTATCGAATAATTCTCCAGATGTATTCCCGTCCCCCATCGTCAACCTGGCTTTAAGCGGCGTGATATCACGTTGGAGGTAATTTCTTATACTATTGTATTCTCTTCGGCTTTTTTTTTGCCATGTTAATGAGCCCGTATGACGAAACATCCAACCATTGAAGTTATAACCAAGGTTAGTTCCCCCATAGAAGGATTGCGATTCCTTACCATTAGTAACGGATTCATAATAATTAGTATTGTAACCCAATAATAAAGCATTCGCACCATTGTCCCACATACCTGGGTCAACAGAACCGCGTGCAGTTTTCTGCAAATTCGCCTGAGCTACTTTTATATCCAGGCGCATTTCTGACATATCAAAATGAATTTTTGCTACTGACGTTATTTTATCAATGTCACAAAATTCATTAAGTGATTCAAGTTCATCTTCCGCTTTTGGATTAAGTACAGTATCTTTGATTCCAATTTTTTCAAACAATGTTTTGGTAAAAAGCACCTTCGACTTACCTTCAATAGAAACAACAGAGATCGACTCTCTACCTATAAACTTCTCATTTAGGTAGGTGTCTGCTCTATATTCCCCAGGCTCTAATTTTGAACCATACTTAAAACGAGTTACATCAATATCACTACCCGAAGCCTGCATAAGGAAAATTGGATCAAAAATCGCTTTTTCAGATCCATTCATCTCCTCTATATCTTGAGCAATCGCAATACTGGATTGGGAAACAACAACCGAAGTAATAACGACACTCCAAAGAAATTTATTTGTCTTTTGCATGATTAAAAAACCATCAGAGGCTATTAATAAGAATCTCAAAGCTATCATCTTCTGAAGTTCCTTTTCCCGTGTGAAACTTTCTATATTAAATTATTATATTTCACTAGCCATTTCTGATGGCACTTTCTGAGATCACAATGCCACCGTAATCGGTTATTGAGCCATAACTTACTTTTGTGCCAGGGGAAACACCCATTAATACAGGGCTTTCGAATATTTTGTTTTCGCCCGGAGATAACATTTCCCCTGCTGTAGTTTTTATTTTCTTACCGTTGATATCCAGCTCTACACTGGAAATGTTAACATAATACGGTGACAGATTTTTTCCTCGCAATTTTTTATCACTAGTTAAGGTCCATTTTACGTTTTTATAGGCTTCAGTAGCACCATGCGAATTAAGCAAAGGTGGTCTGAAAAATATTTTTATACGCGACCGTATTGCCATTTGAAGTGTATTCCCCCCAGAACTTGCCCCCTTAGGTGGAATATCCAGAACATTTAACCAATACACCGACTCTTTGTCCTGAGGCAGCTGTTCCCCAGTGTAACTAATGCGTAGAGTTTGTCCTTTTCCCGGTTCCACTCTAAAAATAGGCGGCATAAGAACAAAAGGCACTTTCAGCTTATTTATCGGCGTACTTGTCTTACCATCATCTATCCATGCCTGAACTAAAGAAGGAAGCTCACCATCATTTTTTAACTGAACTGTAACCTCTCTATCTCCCTGAGGATAAATAACTCTCGTCCCCAGAACAACCACATTAGCGGATGCAATACTCCCCACGAGAAAATAAAGAAACCCTGTAAAGACACAATAACAAATCCTCTTCATTCCCTCTCCCGGAATTATATATATTATTTAATCTCAATAGAAACACAAGGCGCATAACGCCCCTTGCGTTTCTATTTATTTAAGTAATTACAGGTAGTTGATAGAGTAGGTTACTGAAGTATCAATATCCCCTGCTTCTACTTTATCAGTTGCAAAGTACTGAGCTGCATAAGTCAGTGTCGCAGTACCACCAACCAGTGCCACTGTTTTACCTGCACTCTGTGAGGTATCACCGACCTTCAGTACTTTACCATCAGCATCCATCAGCTGGACCTGAACGTTTTTAGCAGTACCATTGTTATTCAGGTTACCAGATACGCTATCAACGTTTGCACCTGCTTCGAAAAATGCCAGTACAGATTCTGAATCACCGCTACAGTTGCTCAGCACCAAATTAAAGTTCGTTGCACCAGCAACCTGATTTTTAGCACCTAACAGGTTAGAGGAGATTTTAGGCAAGTTAACTGTTGCATCTTTATTTGCACCGTTAATACTTATATTACAGGTAGAACCATCAATAGACCCCTTAAAGCTAATCGTGCCATCAGAGGCATTTGCACCAGCAGCGAAGAGAGTCATTGCAGTTGTTAATGAGGCAGCGATAATGGTTTTTTTCATAATTAATACCTTTTCCTTAAAGTTTTAATTTAATTTGAAATGCAATCATTCCAGAGTTAAACGCGATTGACGTTTATACCTTGGTTTTTTTTACTAATGCAGCAATACCAAAAATACCGGCAACACCTGCTGATGCAGTACTGGTGACAACGGCTAATGCAGCAATGCCGATAACACCAACAACACCAACAACACCAACAATACCAGCACCAATAGCCTCTCCAACATGAAGATTACCCGATGGTGAGCCATCAGGAATAAACTATTTACCTGGCTCACTGGACGAGTGATTCATATTATGAATACAACTCATAATATTCGATGGTGACCACCACACGCACTGGACACCGATTCAATTTTGGCAATTATTAACTCACGCACAATAAAAACCCCTAATAAGCTCACCGATATTCACTTGCGAACAATAGGTGTTAAAAATGTTATGCGTGAGTTGATCATTGAGTGCATGATTTTACCAACGACTATTCTTTTTTAGATTGAACTTGTTTCAAACTCAATCTATGTCGCTAGTATAACTTTTATTTCACTCTTGAGTATCAAAAAAAAGCCATACAGTAATGAATCCATCTAGATAACTATCCATAAACCCTTGGATTTTTATTCAAAAATATACTCACTCACCTTTCCCTCATTGAGCATTAAAACGCGGTCCGCACTACGAATAGTTTCCGGCCTATGTGCAATAATAACTCGTGTTATCGGCATCGATTTTATTTCCTGATTAATCAATTGCTCTCGCTGAACATCCAGATGACTTGATGCTTCATCGAGAATTAACAGGTCTGGCTGCCTGTAGAGTGCTCTTGCTAACAATACACGCTGATTTTGTCCTCCTGACAAGGATGATCCCATATCCCCCACCAGACTCTGATAAGCCATTGGCATGGCCATTATGTCATCATGTATTTGCGCTATTTTTGCAACTTTTTCAATCAGATCCTGCTGAGGCGTCGTATCAAAGAAGCAAATATTATCTGAGATAGAACCCGCGAAAAGTATGTCGTCTTGCATTACACAACCAATACGCTCCCTGTGCAGTTGCATTCCTTGTTTACGCATATCTATGCCATCGATAAAAATACTCCCTGCTTCGGGTGTTAACAAACCCAGAAGTAACTTGGCTAATGTCGTTTTCCCCTGCCCTGATGGCCCTATTATCGCTACAGACTCACCGGGATTAATCGTAAAGGAGCAATCTTCAAGAACCCAGGGTTCAGTCTCAGCATAACGAAAACTCAGTGATTCAATATTCAGCCCAGGCCCTTTAGACATATTATTGCGTGCAGGAACCGCAACACTTGCTTCCATATCTTGTTCTTTATCTGTCAGAACAATATCAGCCAATCGTTCACCGTGGAGACGGAGCATTCTAAAGTCGATAAGCGCATCGATTAAACCCGATGCACGACCAATAAATTGATCAGAAAAACTCACGAAAGCAGTCATCATCCCGACAGAGAAATTCCCATCCAGTACTTCTTTTGCTGCCAGCCAGATTAAAACCACCCTGCCAATACCACTAATAAGTCCTTGCAGAGCACTGAACCCGATGCTCAGGCGCTGGATAGCTATCCCTTTATTCGTCGTTTCAACCACAGCATTAGCATAGGAAGTCACCCTGACTTCTTGTTTATTATTAAGTTTTACCGCCTGAACACCACGTATGGATTCAAGTAATATTGATTGGGCACGCGCAGCTGTTATGATCTGATCTTCATTTGCTTGTCGGAATGGTCGAAATGAAATAAGTCGAATGAGTGCATAAGCAACAAACAACCCTATCACTACCCACGTCAAAGTCGTGTTATAAACGAATAGCAATGCCAGCGTAGCGAAGGCCATAATACCGTCAAGTATCGTACTGATAAAACGACTGGTTAAGGTACTTTGAATGGTTCCAATTGACCCAAATCTGGAAACAACATCGCCAACATGACGTGTTTCAAAATAAGCCATTGGTAAACCTAACAAGCGTGAGAAGACATTCGCGGTCCATTGCACACTTAGTAAACTTGAGAACCAGGTCGTTACCCATGAACGTATGACAGAGATCGATGTCTGCATAACAACGACTAATATAAAACCAATCCCCAATAGAGTCATCAAATCACGGTCAGCCGAAACCAGCACCTGATCCATGACCCATTGCATATAGAATGGCCCCAAAATGGCAAAAAGCTCCATCGCAACCGATAAAATAAAAATTTGTGTAAAAGCAGACCGAATTCCAATTACGCTACCGATCAGCGTAAACATGGATACCGTTTGTTTTTCTTCAATTTTTTTAAAATTCGCGCCAGGCATCAACTCTAATGCAACCCCGGTAAAACATCGGGATACTTCATCCATAGGGACATCGCGGACCCCACGCGCAGGATCATGGATTGTAATCTTATTTTTGGATACACTTTTTAAAACCACAAAGTGGTTTAGTTCCCAGTGAAGAATACAGGGACGGCGTAGTTTACCTAATTCTTCTATTTCTAAACGTAATGCGCGCCCCGCCAACCCCAGATTATGGGCGATAAGCATGACGTCCGCCAACGTAGCCCCTTTTAAGGATGTAGAGAAGCGTCGGCGCAGTGAGACCAAATCAATCGAATGTCCAAAATAGTTGGATATCATTCCCACACAGGCTAATCCACATTCTGTGGCCTGTGTCTGCTGCATCATAGGTAAACGCCGGCCCCAGCCAAAATTTAGCGCATTCAAAAAACTCATTACCAGTGTTCCTTAACAAATTGAAAGTAAATTTTTACCTTTACGAAGCCGAGCGCCGTCCTAATGCATAAAGAGGTTCTAATACCCATTCAATTAACCGGCGGTTATCAATCAGGAAGTCAGCCTCCAGTGCAATACCGGGTTTGAGATGTTCTTTTTTTCCGTAGACAAGAATATCTTGCTTATCTAAATCGACGATAACGCGATAATGTTGCTCACGAACGTCATTATTACCGGTCAATGTGGCCACCTCCTGAGGAGAAAGGGCTGTACGGGAGACCTCTGTTACATATCCATACTGCTGGCCAAATTTCTGATAAGGATAGGCTTGATAACGCAGTACCACCCTTTGCCCTTTCTGGATAAACCCAATAGACCGGCTACTTACCATCATTCTTGCCTGTAGTTTCCCATTTTCAGGTAACAGAGATACTACAGATTGCCCGGGACTGACGATTTGTCCTTGTTTCGTTAGTATTGCACCCACAACACTGTCTTGCGGTGCCTGTAAAACAACAGAACGACGCGATTCATTTTCAGCTACCTGCTGATCAATATCAGAAAGCTTACTCTGCATATCATGCTGCTGGTTAAGTGCATTCAGAGGTTGTTCACGCAACTGCTGAGATGTTTGAGCAATTTGTTGCTGCAAATCAAGCTGCTGACGTGTGGTCTCCTGAAGACGACTGTCGGTATCCAGCAGCGTGGTTTCCTGCTGCTCAACTTGCGTATTGGAGGCATAGCCTTCCTTATGCATTTGTTGGATCTTATTGAGCTGCACACGAGCAAGTTCAATTTGTCTTATACGCTGTTTCCGCTGTATTTCAGTCTGTTTTAGCTGAGATTGAAGCAGTGTTAATCGTTCTTTAAGACCTTGCATCGCTTCTTTATTAAGTGTCACCAATGCCACAAGGTCGGCTTGTAATCTAGTCCGTTGCAACTCCAGTTGATCAGCAACCATATGACGAGTTCGACCAAGTGAAGTGGCAACTTCAGACGATATTTCAATCAATGGCTGCCCTTTACGTACGCTCTGTCCCTCAGATACAGACAGTTTAACTACCGTCCCTGATACGGGAGGAGACACGGTCATAATCCCTCCGACAGGTAATAAATCACCCACTGCAGTTTCTCGTTTTGTATAACTTCCAAAAACAAAAAAAATCACTAGTGAGGTAGTAATAAAGGCAACAACACCAATAACAAGCCAACGATAAGGAGGACAATAGAGAGCTACTGATCCAATCATTTTAGTCTTATTTGATTCAAGTGCTTCCTTTCTAAACAATGACTCACTCATTCTGTTTCATCCATACGATTTTCATTTTTTACATAATCAGAGCAATCAAATTTTGACAACTGCTCATAGTTGAGGCTCCCAGTAACATGGAATAATTCCAGTATGGAGGTTAAGTATTTAAACCTAGCTTCTGATATTGCCCGAATCGCTTCATAATAACTTTGCTGTGCCGTCAATTCATCTACAATAGTCCGCAATCCTAAATCCCGACCATATTGTGTTGAATCAACTTTATTCTTAGCCGAGAGAGCGGCCTTTTTTTGTGCCTTTAACAATGCTAAACCATTGGTAATACCTAAGTAAGCCGACCGCGCTTCCTGCCTTACCTTACGCTGAGTATCCAGGAGAGTATCCCTGGCCTGCTCTCGACGGTATAATGCCTCCCTGGATTGGGATAATTGCCCTCCGCCCTGGAAGATAGGCATCGACACATTAATTCCTACGAGGGTATTACGCGTCTTGGATGTGGTACCAAAAATACTATCCAACACGTTTTCTCCTTCACCCCGACTCCAGTTTCCACCATATGACCCCTGCAAAGAAACGACAGGGAGATGAGCACTCGTTGCCCCTAACATATCGGCATCTGCTTTTTTCAGCTGTAATTGGGCAGTTTTTACATCCAGGTTATTTCTTGCTGCTTCATCCATGACGATCTTTAGATCGTGAGAAATATCAGGTCTGATACAGGATGAGTTAATTTGGCTTATCTCATCAGCATTTAAACCAGTCAAACGCTGATAGAGACCATTCGCGACTTCAAGATCATTACGATTTGCTATCTCTTTTGCTAAAGCAGCGTCATAGTTTGCCTGTGCTTCATCGACATCAGTACGAGTACCCTCACCCAAACGGAGAGCTGCTTTTGCTTGTCCCAACTGTTTTCCAAAAGCCTGTGATGCACTGCGTGTTGCCTGTAAAACCTCTCGCTGATATAGCACCTGAAAATAAGCATCTGACACATCAACAATCAGTTTTTGCTGAGCTGCATAAAACTCAACATCAGCCATATCCGAAATGGCCATGCCTTGTTTAAGCGCTGCGATCTTTGACATATCAAACAGAGGTTGTGTTATGTTGACTCCATAACTATGACGTTTTACCGCTGCTGCATATGACGCATGTGGTTGGTCTTGCTTTGTATAACTCGACTCAATACCAATATTTGGTAATAAACCTGCAACACCCTGATCAAATTTTTCATTCCCTGCCTCTTTTGAAAATCGTGCTGAATTAATCCCTGAATCATAACTCGATGCAGCACCTACAGCATCTTTCAAAGTTGTAGCAAATACAGTACCTATCGACTGAAGAACAAACAGCGTAATAATTGAACCCTTCAAAGCTCTAAACATTATATACTCAACAATAATAATTAAATTAAACCATTTTCGTAGGCATAGCGAATAAGTTCAATATTAGAAGTTATACCCAGTCGACGCATCGCATTATGCTTTTGAGTTGAAATGGTACTTATGCTTCTACTTTGACGATCAGCAATTGATGCCAGTGTAAGCCCGCCCGAAAACATCCTAATAACTTCAAGCTCTCGTGGTGTTAAGGCCGGTGTTTTTTTGATTTTTGATTCATCTGAGCGCAATATTTTATATGCACTTGATGATAAAAACTTGTCGTTGTATCTCATCACATGGTCGCATGCCTGTGTAATCTCATCGATGCTATCAGATTTACTTACAATGGCACTAACACCGTAATCTAACGCTTTGGTTAGAATCGCTGAATTCCTCTGTGAAGTTAAAAGGATTAATTTCACCTTCGGTGCAGCGGCATGAATCATTTTTATTTTTGTAAAACCGTCTAATTTTGCCTCATTATGATCAACTGCGAAATCAGTGATAGCAATATCGGTTGGTTGTTTAGACAAGCGTTTTAGTAGTTCTTCACCCACGATTGTTTTATACAAAAGTTCATACTTCTCCTGCTGCGAAAAAATAGCCAGCAGAGAGTTCAAAATATGGGGGTGATCATCAGAAATGGCTACTGTTGCCTTTCTCATATGTATCTCTCTTTTTAAAGCACATAATCATCTACATATAATGAACGTTTCATTTCATTCATTTTCGTGTATGTAATAAACATCTACAATGCAAGGCGTGAGACTTATCTTACGAGGGCCAATCTACAGTATTGGAGTAAGGTTAAAAAAATGATTTTTTCTATCCAGCAATAGTTAAGACTATTAATGATGTGCCATCAGTTATATCCTAGCGATGCCTTGCAAAAGCGATTCTAAAGAGCATACTGCAACAACGCCCCCCACACGCAACCTCCCATCAATTATTTAAGTCTCTGATTTAAAAGTTATTGTTAATTTATAACTCAATTCTAATCACAGTTCTCTGTTATAGCAGCTAGTTAAGATCTTAAGTAAAAAAATGCAGTTATTACTATCTTTTTTGAAGGACACGACAAGATACATTTTTATCTTTTTTTTATTTTCAACACTCTACTTAAGATACTGCCAACTCACAAAGTTAGTACAACGAACCTAAAATAGTTATTTTTTTAGTTTTTTTATCTATAAAAAATTAATAGTCAGCATAAAAAGCTATCACAATTTAAAATAATTACATCGCATCCATCTAAACACTAGGAATTTAACTTTTTCTTCAGCCGTAAGATTTTTCTTGGAAATATGGGGGGGAGGTATAGAAATCGTCTGTAAAACTTATTTCTGGTTTTTTTGTGCCCTATAATCGTTATATTGCATTCTTAGATTTTGTAGCAGCACACCAAATTTTGTTCACCTCAATAGAGGTCATAACATCACAACAGCATCCCGATATAACCCCATAGCCGGTCACACCAGAAAAAATCATCAGTACTTATTACGACCTGAAAGTATACAACTCGTACTCGTTCGGGTTTACTCTGTGGTTAAAGCTGCCACAGCTATAAATATTGCAGCGAGGGTCATGATGAGAGTGATCGGATTGAGGGCAGAGAAGATTATTGAAAATCTGAATATCCCAGTTGCAAGCAGCATTGCAATTGTTATAACATAACGTCAAATGTAAGTTATTGAGACTCTTATCCTCTGCGATACCCGTGGTATAACAGAAGCCTAATCATACATGTTGCTTGTCTATGTCATTTGGCAAGCTCAGGCAAGCCTTGCTTATGGTCATGGGACAGAGTAAGTAATTTATCATCTTACTCAGATCTTGCGCTCCAGTATAACGCACTGAATTTCATCAAGTTTAATGTTCGCATCAAATAATGTAACACCTTTATTGCAGGGATTACTGTACGATAGTGCACTTCTAATAAGCCTGAAAACAGGATCAGTTCCAGATACATGAATGCTAGCGAAGCCAACCCAGAGATAATGAGTTACACCTCAGAATTTACAGCCAACTTAGATCTCATCAATTTAATAATGGTTTAACGCCTAATCAGTCAGAACGACTTTCTGAAAAAAAGTTGAAATATGGGTCAGTTGTCTACGATATCCTAACGTCATGCCCACAAGAAGGATTGAAGAGTCTGGCTTCATATACTGATGACTATCAGAAATCGAGATCCTCCCATAGCTGTTCGAAAACACATGGGCTAAGGTGCGTAGCAAAAACTCATGATACCACGCAATAAATTATAAAAA
The DNA here is from genome assembly GCF_045107195.1 of Erwinia sp. AnSW2-5. Taxonomy (NCBI): domain Bacteria; kingdom Pseudomonadati; phylum Pseudomonadota; class Gammaproteobacteria; order Enterobacterales; family Erwiniaceae; genus Erwinia; species Erwinia sp. AnSW2-5. The sequence goes on along the minus strand of NZ_JBJGXA010000027.1, from coordinate 151,569 downwards.
GTTCCATAAATCGATGGTATGATTGTCCCCTTATTTTTATGAAGAGTACCTTATCCACACGTCACGGTTCAGCTAAGGTTACTTTTTGGACTTTAAATTACTGCCAGCACAAGTACGAAACACTCGCAACACTGTTGCCTGTAAAAATCAATGAAGAACCCTAAGTACATGAAAGACATAACTAAATAAAAATTAATATTGTTACACAATGCCTTTTCCCAGCATTGTTCCTTACATTTTTTGCACTTTTTTAGCATAAACAATACCAAGAATAGTCTTAAGAGATTCCAAAAATGCATTATGAGATTGATGAAATGGTGGGTTTTGATCCTGTAACCGGGCAACTATGGGTTCTGAATGCATCTAATAATCGAAGTACCCTACCCAGATTTGCATCTCAGCTACTAGAAATATTGATAATTGAGAATGAAAAATCCCTCAGCAGAGAGCACCTTCTCGATACCATTTGGCATAATAATGGACTCTCTGCTTCAGGCAATAACCTGAATAACTACATTTCGATCATACGCCGTGCTCTGTCTTCTCTTGGACTGAACAACATCATCATCACCATTCCTAAATATGGTTTCAGTTTTCATGCCAGCCGCATTGTAAAAATAGAAGCACCCCAACCTTCAAATAATGAAGAGATAAAAGACACTGAAAAATTTGAAAATACATTAAAAAACCAAAAACCTATTTCCTCACGAGATTCAGGAAAAGGGTTCATGGTGAAAATGACATGGATTTCTATATTTTCATGCTTATTTATTCTTGTAGTCCTGGTACTGTATGCATACTTTATATATTACTCTCACCTACCAAAATCAGCATTGGGAAAATTTAAAGGTAAGTATGAGAACTGTAATATTTATGCAATATGGAACGGTCAGCATGATTTTTATACGACGGACATGATTTCAGCTGAAATAAAAGATCTAATCAATAACGAAAATTTAAGTTGCAAATCTGAATCAGACATATATATATACAAAGAAGGAAAAACTAAATCCATTCCATTTTTATCACAGCGTGTGGTGATCTCACACTGTCCTGACACACCACTGTCTAGATGTAGAAATATCCATCGCGACATAATTAATCATAACTAACCTGTATCTATGAAAACCCTAAATAGGAGCTAACTTATGATAATCAGTCATCACAAGTTAGCATAAAAAGCAACCATTAGAACGTTTCTCTTCTAATGGTTTTGAAAAATAAAAAGGATTTTTATGAAATTAAAACACCTAACCAATCGAATAATATTAATGATATATATTTCATTGACATTATTAGTTATATTCGAAATTTTCACGTCAATGAATCTTATTGAAGATAAAAAAATATCTTGTGAATCAAGTTTCATTATCTATAAGGATGATGTCAACATCAATTTATTCATTCAATATAACATTTTTATGGATGATGGTTTCATCAATCTCAGTGGGAGTATGTACAGATCGGGTAAGTTCATACGAGATCTAAACACAAAAATTAATTTCAAATACACTAAAAAAGACACTCGTTATTCATTGTACTCAACAAACATCGAATCATCACTGCTCACTGATTTAGAATTAGCACAAATAGAGGATTTTTTACCTGAGTTTTATCTCAAAAATAACATTAACTGGTCCATTCAAATTTTGAGACAAAATGAAAATAACTTTCTTTTCATGTCGAGCAGTACGCCCTCATTTTTATGTATTAGTAGGTAATGCCTGGCTTTTATAAAATCTCACACTCACTTTTTATTTATTCATGGCAATTGAGTTTACAGTCAACATTAGATTACCCCCTATATACCTCCATTATCAGCATTACAGCTTTCTCATCTCAACTTCTATAAATTGTCACATTCACCATTGTTTATACGATTTATTTAGATTATATGCTTTTATGTTTTTCACTTCCATTATATAATAACAAGAATAATCTTAATTGTACACGGGGTGTTTTTTGAATAATGCAGAGTGGCTCCTCCACCTCCCTTGGTACATCTTACTGCAGAAGAGCACTTACATGGTTAATATTGGACGTAATGTAGTCTATTTTTCAGCACCGGCTATGATACTCGTTGTTGGCTTATGTGCACTTTTTTTTATTCACAAAAAATCTACATTTTCATGTGATGCTGACATCTTATATTTCGAAAATAATCAAATGAAAGGTAATTTACAATTATCATTACATTTATATTATGATAATACAGGCTCTTTTGATCTCTATGGTTATGCCAATAACCCCAACACAAACTCAACAACTAAGATGGCACGTAGAGTGAACTTCAAATATAAAAAACAAAACAGTATTTTTTTTATTGAGCATACAAACACTATAAAATATAACAATGACAATACTAAAGATAGTATGCTACCTGAATTTATAAGCAGTACACAGCAGATTATTAATATAGAAAAGTTGAATGGTGATAATTACATAGTATATGACAAGGTATCTCCTGCTTTTACGTGCAAAAAAAACCTTAACAAGTAAAGGCTAAAGGCTACTATAACGACAAATTATAAAAAAGGGTTTTTCATACCCTTTTATTTATTTTTAGCTGTAAAATATAATCATAATTTTATATTTTTTGCTACGGTACTAATGCCAAATAAAGAGGCAACAACTGCCACACCAGCGAGCATCACGACACCAATACCAATTGCTTTTCCAATGTGACCACTATCAGGAGTAGGGACATTCGGTACCAAACCAGGAGTCGACTCACTGGAAGAATGTCCTAATCCGCGAAAGAACCCCAGGATATTAGAAGGGGACCACCATGCTGCACCGCTAACTTCATAAACTTCGTTGCTTTTCAATTCACGCATAATTCCGCTCACTCATTTATATACTTGATAGGTTATTTATTTACCCAATAATAAATAGATTTCATTATTGGCTTCATAAAAGAGCCAACCAAATTTGAGAATCCCCTACCGATAACATCACCATTAAGGGGATTATTCGAGGATAATAAAAAATCATAGATATCTTTAACTGACTGGACTACATCAAACTTACCGCCCGAAACGGAAATAACTTCGTATTTCTTCAAATCTCTCACTTCATCCAACCTCATCTCTACAAAAATTAAAATTTCCTTACTGATACATATAAAATATTTATAAAAAATGTAATAGTATTAGCAAAGAACCTTTCACTGAACACAGTACGTGCTACTTATTCATATTAGATGTAATTTAAAATCCATTCGCATTACAAGTTTAACTATAAAAATCAAAATGTTATATAAAATCAAGTTACGAGAACATTTGTTATAAAACTAACATTCACTATCATTGCATAGTCCATACAATGAAGCAGCTCAGGCCCCTGAGGTATAATAACAAAAGTTACTATTATTTTTTTGTTAAAGCATATAGCTGTCTCAGCTGGAATCCATAAGCAAGGTGATCTATAAAATCGCTGACTTGTAAATAGTATGGCATTCAGGATGCTGAAAGCACGCTAATATGCAGTTCGTCAGAACTCTTTCATTTAAAATATTGACCGGACATACTGAACAAATATATTACTTCTTAACCTATTCAGAATGATAAATTAAACTCAGAAAGACATAGAGGGGTTTTTAATTTAAAAACCACCATTAACAATAAATAATTGAAAGCAGAAAGATAAAAGCAAGAGATTTTCATTAAACCCTCTTGCTTTTGTTTATATCTTAAACTTTGGGCGTTGGAATCCCCTGGTCATACCACTGTTCTGTAGACTGATTGAAAGTATCTAAAGTTTTATCCCAGTCATTAACAAAACCATATACTGCACCAGTCACCACACCAGTAATTCCACCGATAACCATAGTTACAGCGGCTGCGATTGCTCCAATGCCGAGAATACCACCAGTACTACCACCTGAAACGCCACCTTTAGATACGCCGACGTTAAAACCAGCAACTGCACCAAGAACTGATGCACCTAAACGGCTAAATAAACCTGCACCAGATACACTTTCCACTTCCATAATACTTAGTTCGCGCATTTTATAACTCCATTAAGTTTTTAAAAATTATTCATATTCATTTGAATAATCATATATTCAATTTACAATTTTAGGATGTATCACCTGTCAAATAATCAAGCCATCCATTCATAACAACATTTCAGGATGACTCTTTTTTTTAAAAACACAGGTTTGTCCCTAGGTGCTTATTATCATTTTATTTGAACTACATGTATATAAACATAAGTCCATTATCCTGTGGGTATTTATCATATAAAATCTAACATTAACCTCATCTAGAATTAGCCTGTTCTAATAGATGAACCATATCCAAAGTAATTCGAGTCACCCGCAGGCAGCAAGCGACTGAATCCCTGGCGGCATAGCCAACTATGTGACCAGAAAGAGTGAACGCAGCTAACACCTAAGCAGCTTGAAGTATGGCAGGCATATTAGTGCTAACTGCCCTTATCCCCCGTTGATTAGCACAACCTGGTGTTAATGTGGATAGGTCATCCCCTGCAGCATTTGCGGTGCGCCTTCAATTTTTACCTGTGACAGCACGTGGCCCGCTGGGATAATATAACGGTTAAAATATCCTGATGCCTGTCATGCCGTCATGTGCGCGTAAGACCCGGTTTTCACCTATATCAGCCATATCCTTGCCTGCATGCTTCATCATCGATACCGTTTGAGATGGCAAGGATTTTCAATGGATTGGAGCATTCCACCTGATGAACAACACCGATAATTTATCCTCGCACACCCCAATGATGCAGCAGTATCTGCGCCTCAAGGCTGACCATCCTGAAATCCTGCTGTTCTATCGTATGGGCGACTTCTACGAACTGTTCTATGACGATGCAAAACGTGCCTCTCAACTGCTGGAAATTTCCCTGACCAAACGCGGTGCCTCGGCCGGTGAACCGATCCCGATGGCGGGCGTGCCTTACCACTCGCTGGAAAACTACCTCGCGAAGCTGGTGCAGCTGGGCGAGTCGGTGGCGATTTGCGAACAGATCGGCGATCCGGCGTTAAGCAAAGGTCCGGTTGAGCGTAAAGTGGTGCGCATTGTCACTCCCGGCACCATCAGCGACGAAGCGCTGCTGAATGAGCGTCAGGACAACCTGCTGGCGGCGATCTGGCAAAGCCAGCGCGGCTTTGGTTATGCCACCCTCGATATCAGCTCTGGTCGCTTCCGCCTTGCTGAACCGACCGATCTTGAAACCATGGCGGCCGAACTGCAACGTACCAATCCGGCAGAACTGCTGTATCCGGAAGACTTCGCCGCGATGGCATTGATTGAAAACCGTCGTGGCCTGCGCCGTCGTCCACTGTGGGAGTATGAGCTGGACACCGCCCGCCAGCAGCTCAATCTGCAATTCGCCACCCGCGATCTCAGCGGCTTTGGCGTCGAGCAGGCGTATCATGCGCTGCGCGCTGCGGGCTGCCTGTTACAGTACGTCAAAGATACTCAGCGCACCTCGCTGCCGCATATCCGTGCGCTGACGATGGAGCGCCAGCAGGATGGCATCATCATGGATGCCGCCACCCGCCGTAATCTGGAGATCACACAGAACCTCTCGGGTGGTATTGAGAACACCCTCGCCTCGGTACTGGATAAAACCGTCACGCCGATGGGTAGCCGTATGCTGAAGCGCTGGCTGCATATGCCGGTGCGCGATACCCAGGTCATTAGCCAACGCCAGCAGAGCATCAGTGCATTACAGGATCTCAATGAAGGCCTTACGCCACTGCTGCGCCAGGTCGGTGATCTTGAGCGAATTCTGGCGCGTCTGGCGCTGCGCACGGCACGCCCGCGAGATTTGGCCCGTATGCGCCACGCCTTCCAGCAACTGCCATTACTGAACAGCGAGTTGGAAAATACCGACACTGCACACCTGCAAACCCTGCGTGGGCAAATGGGTGAATTCACCGAGCTGCGTGAGTTGCTGGAGCGCGCCATCATTGAGGCACCACCGGTTCTGGTGCGCGATGGCGGTGTGATTGCCCCCGGCTACAATGACGAGCTGGACGAATGGCGTGCTCTGGCCGATGGTGCGACTGACTATCTGGATCGTCTGGAGATCCGCGAACGCGAAAAACTGGGGCTGGATACGCTCAAAGTTGGCTTTAATGGCGTTCACGGTTATTACATCCAGGTCAGTCGTGGCCAGAGCCATCTGGTTCCTATCCACTATGTCCGCCGCCAGACGCTGAAAAATGCCGAACGCTACATTATTCCTGAGCTGAAAGAGTATGAAGATAAGGTGCTGACCTCAAAAGGGAAGGCGCTGTCGCTGGAGAAAGCGTTATACGACCAGTTGCTCGATATGCTGCTGCCGCATCTTGAAGCCTTACAGGACAGCGCGGCTGCACTAGCCGAACTGGATGTGTTAAGTAACCTGGCAGAACGCGCCTGGGCGCTGAACTATAGCTGCCCGACACTGACCGATAAGCCGGGAATTAAACTGACCGGCGGCCGTCATCCGGTGGTGGAACAGGTACTGAAAGAACCGTTTATCGCCAACCCGCTGTCGCTCTCTCCTCAGCGACGCATGCTGGTGGTGACCGGGCCGAATATGGGCGGTAAAAGTACCTATATGCGCCAGGCGGCACTGATCACCCTGATGGCCTACATCGGCAGCTTTGTGCCTGCAACTCAGGCCGTGATCGGTCCGGTGGACCGTATCTTTACCCGCGTCGGCGCAGCCGATGACCTGGCTTCGGGTCGCTCAACCTTTATGGTCGAGATGACGGAAACCGCCAATATCCTGCATAACGCCACCGAATTCAGCCTGGTGTTGATGGATGAGATCGGCCGCGGAACCTCTACCTACGATGGCCTGTCGCTGGCCTGGGCCTGTGCTGAAAGTCTGGCCAGCCGCATCAAGGCAATGACGCTGTTTGCCACTCACTATTTCGAGCTGACAACACTGCCAGAACAGATTGAAGGTGTAGCGAACGTGCATCTGGATGCAGTGGAGCATGGCGAAACCATCGCCTTTATGCATAGCGTGCAGGAGGGGGCAGCCAGTAAAAGTTACGGCCTGGCCGTGGCGGCACTGGCCGGGGTGCCGAAAGAGGTGATTAAGCGTGCGCGTCAGAAGCTGAAAGAGCTGGAAGCGTTGTCTGGCAGCGCGGCAGCGACAAAAGCGGACGGTTCGCAGCTTCCCTTGCTGGTGGAGGAGACCTCACCGGCATTAGAAGCCCTTGAGGCGCTGGACCCGGATTCACTCTCGCCGCGTCAGGCGCTGGAGTGGGTCTACAGGTTGAAGTCTCTTATGTAGAACGCGGGCCTTCTGTGTCGGTCCGCTTACCATGCCTCAACCCGATGAAACCCTGCGTTGAGGCCGCTTGTCTGGGCACGTTAATACGGGGTATGAGACAAACTGCAGACAAAAAAAAACGGTAACCGAGGTTACCGTTTCTTGCATGACTTAGTTTATCAGGCGGTTGCGCAATTTCTTGCGCAACCTGCTCCGCTATTTTTATTCGCGAAACAGTGCTTCAATGTTCAGCCCCTGGGCCTGCAGGATCTCACGCAGGCGGCGTAAACCTTCAACCTGAATCTGGCGTACACGCTCGCGGGTCAAACCAATTTCACGACCCACATCTTCCAGTGTTGCCGCTTCATAGCCCAACAGGCCGAAACGACGTGCCAGCACTTCACGCTGCTTGGCGTTCAGTTCGAACAACCACTTAACGATGCTTTGCTTCATATCATCGTCCTGCGTGGTATCTTCCGGGCCGTTATCTTTTTCGTCGGCCAGGATGTCCAGCAGCGCTTTCTCAGAATCACCGCCCAGAGGCGTATCAACGGAGGTAATGCGTTCGTTGAGGCGCAGCATCCGGCTGACATCATCAACAGGTTTATCTAACTTCTCGGCAATCTCTTCCGCACTTGGCTCATGGTCGAGCTTATGGGAAAGTTCACGCGCAGTACGCAGATAAACGTTCAATTCTTTCACAATATGAATCGGCAGGCGGATGGTACGGGTTTGATTCATAATCGCCCGTTCAATCGTCTGACGAATCCACCATGTGGCATACGTTGAGAAGCGGAACCCTCTTTCCGGGTCAAACTTCTCTACCGCGCGGATCAGACCGAGGTTACCTTCTTCAATCAGATCCAGCAGTGCCAGACCACGATTGCTATAGCGACGGGCGATTTTCACCACCAGACGCAGGTTACTTTCGATCATGCGGCGACGAGAAGGAATGTCACCACGGAGTGCACGACGAGCGAAGAACACTTCCTCCTCTGCCGTAAGCAACGGAGAATAACCAATCTCTCCTAAGTAGAGCTGTGTTGCATCCAGTACACGCTGGGTTGCGCCCTGTGATAACAGCTCTTCTTCTGCTAAGTCGTTATCACCAGGTTCATTTCCGACAAGTGCCTTCTCATCAAAAACCTCAGCTCCGTTTTCGTCGAATTCCGCGTCTTCATTTAACTCGTTAACTTTCAGCGTATTCTGGCTCATAAGCGGCTCCTACCCGTGATCTCAGGGCAGAACACCAGGGTTCTGCCGGATTAGCGTTGCGGTAAATAACGCAACGGATTTACGGATTTCCCCTTGTAACGAATTTCAAAGTGCAATCTAACCGAACTCGTGCCGGTATTACCCATTGTGGCGATCTTCTGGCCCGCTTTCACTTCTTGTTGTTCACGGACCAGCATGGAATCGTTGTGGGCATACGCACTCAGGTAGTCATCATTATGTTTGATGATAATCAAATTACCGTAGCCACGCAGAGCGTTACCGGCATAAACCACGCGGCCAGAGGCGGTGGAGATGACGGACTGACCGCGCGAACCCGCAATATCGATGCCTTTATTGCCACCTTCGGAAGCAGAGAAATTATCGATAATCTTACCGTCTGTCGGCCAACGCCAGCTTCCCACAGGGGTTGCGCTGTCTGTTGTACTACTGACGGTCGGGGCGGTAACCGGAACTGTTGTCGTTGCAGCAGTTTTCCCGGACGAAGGCAACATTTTACCTTCACTTGGTGTACCTGAATCCTCAGAATACGTAATTACGGGTTGGTGTGCAACCGTTCCGGTGTTCATTTGTGAGCCAGAAGAGGCCGTGGTCATGCCGCCTGCATTTGCATCAGCTGCCGTGACCGCATTGCCACCCGTAATTGGCGTGCCGGAGCCATTCGCCACCTGTAATTGCTGGCCAACGTTGAGACCATAAGGTGCTGCGACGTTATTACGCTGTGCCAAATCACGGAAATCGTTACCGGTAATCCAGGCAATATAGAACAGCGTATCACCCCGTTTTACGGTGTAGGTATCGCCGCCATAACTGCCTTTAGGAATATTCCCATAACTGCGGTTATACACAATTCGACCGTTTTCGGTGACCACATTCGGATTCTGGCTAACTGATGCAGAGGAGGAGGAAATCATCCCACCACCCGATGCAGGTGGGCGCGCCGGGCGAATAAACCCGCCGTTGCTGCCACCCGCACTGCTGATCATGCCCGAGTTACCGGAATTGCCGCTCATCATGCCGGAGTCATTTCCGCCAACTGAGCTGATGGGGGCCTGCGCGTTATCGTTGCTGGTACAACCTGCCAGCCAAAATCCTACTAATGAAACGGCCGCAAGACGGCGTAACTTAAATACTGGGCTTCCCGTGCTCATTCAATCCCCCATAACGGCAATACTTTGACGAAAAAAATATAAACAACATAACAGCTGCACGACTGACGGCATTAAGCCCGCATGCGCAAATTTAGTCAGATACTAGCAATATCAATGACAGCGTGCCATGAAACAGTTGTATAGAAATATCCTGGTTGCTGCGAATATCAGGCAAGGTCACCTTTTACCAGCGGCACAAAACGGACAGCCTCGACGGTATCAACGATAAATTCGTCGCCTTTACGGCGAATACGTTGCAGGACCTGCTGCTCTTCCCCCACGGGCAGCACCATAATACCGCCCTCGTCGAGCTGCGACATTAATGCTTCTGGAATTTCAGGCGGGGCCGCCGTGACGATAATCGCGTCAAATGGCCCGCGCGACGGCCAGCCAAGCCAGCCATCACCATGACGGGTAGAGATATTGTGCAGATCCAGCTGCTTCAGGCGACGCTTGGCCTGCCACTGTAAGCCTTTAATCCGCTCGACCGAGCAGACATGCTCCACCAGATGCGCCAAAATCGCGGTTTGATAACCGGAACCCGTGCCAATTTCCAACACGCGGGATTCCGGCGTCAGCGCCAGCAACGAGGTCATTTTTGCGACCATGTAAGGCTGGGAAATTGTCTGCCCGGAACCAATCGGCAGCGCAGTATTCTCCCAGGCTTTATGTTCAAAAGCCTCATCAACAAAGCGTTCACGCGGCACATCTTCAATCGCTTTCAACAGCCGCTCGTCAACAATGCCTTGTTGCCGCAACTGCGCCAGCAGCGTCTCTATCCGCCCACTCACCATTCGCGGTTGACCTCAACGTTGGCTAACCAGGAAGAGACGACCTCCTGCGCGGCATGAGCAGTCAGGTCAACATGCAGTGCGGTCACCGAAACATAACCCTCATCGACGGCGGCAAAATCCGTGTCCGGGCCGGCATCGAGCTTTTCACCCGGCGGTCCAATCCAGTACAGGGTGTTCCCACGCGGGTCCTGCTGCGGGATCGCCTGATCGCTGGGATGGCGGCTGCCGCAGCGGGTGACGCGAATGCCTTTGATTTGATCGAGCGGCAGATCCGGCACATTAATATTCAGAATACGCCCGGTGCGCAACGGCTCACGCAGCAACGCTTTCAGGATCGAACAGGTGACGGCAGCGGCGGTGTCGTAATGCACATGACCGTCAAGGGAGACCGCCAGCGCAGGAAGACCAAGGTGCCGCCCTTCCATCGCAGCGGCTACCGTACCTGAATAAATCACATCATCGCCCAGGTTGGGGCCAGCATTGATTCCTGACACCACAATATCCGGCTTAGGGCGCATCAGGGTATTCACCCCGAGGTAGACACAATCCGTCGGCGTGCCCATCTGTACCGCAATATCCCCGTTGGGATAATTAAAGGTACGCAGAGGGGTTTCCAACGTCAGCGAGTTCGACGCCCCACTACGATTACGATCGGGCGCGACAACCTGCACCTCAGCAAACTCACGCAGCGCTTTTGCCAGCGTCTGTATGCCTGGCGCATGGATACCGTCATCGTTACTCAGTAAAATGCGCATTGACACCTAACCTGTTGATAAATTTTGTTCACCTGTCCCCGAAAACTGACTCACATCCGCCAGGGCGCCAGGCGTAGCTGGAAACATTTTAGCTGGATGCGCCGGGGAGTGGTAGGTGTAAATGTCTGGTAAATAAAGGATGCCAGCGCACCATCGTAGGGCGGGCCGATCAAGTTTCAGCCTTATCGTCACCCAGTTCCTGTAAAAAACGCTGCTGCGAACGCATTAACTGAGTGAGCGTCAGGCACTGATAATCATAATCATAACGTGCGGCGACCTGCGCAATGATCCCCGCCAGCATCGGATAGTGGCGGTGATTCCAGTGGGGGAACAGATGATGCGTTAAGTGCAAATTCATTCCGCCCAGCCAGTAACCCAGCCAGTGCGGCCGTGTCGACCAGTCGCAGGTGGTGGCAAACAGGTGGCTGTAGCGGCTGTGGGGCAATTTACCCTGTTCAGTGGGCTGGTAGCTGTTTCCTTTCGCCCAATGCGTTCCGATGATCAGCATGACAAAAATCAGTGATGCCAGCATCTGACAGGAGAGATAAACCAGCACGATGGTGCCGAGGCCAATAGAGGGTGGCAACAGCCATAAAGGCAGCGCCAGCACCAGTAAAAAATGGCCCACTTTTACCAGTAAAAAAGCCGCCCAGCCTTTGATGCCCTGCAACCGCATTTTCGCCCCGACGCGCGTCTGCCCGGCGCGATCCAACCAGTCAAACAGCCAGATATAATAGGGAAACGTGAACGCGGCAACCAGCGGCCAGTAGTAGCGCTGATAGCGCATCAGCGGGCGCAGGCGCTGAAAACGCGACTGGCGCAGAATACCGTTCTCTTCCATATCCGGGTCATACCCGATGACATTATTTCCGGTGTGATGCATCAGCACATGGCGCACCCGCCAGCACTCCGGGTCCAGCCCCAGCGGAATGGTCGCCAGCACATTCAGCCAGCGATTAGCCGACTTCGACCGGAAAAAAGCCTGATGTGAGGCATCATGCACCACGTTGATCGTCAGCAGCATGGCAAAGAAACTGACGCCCGCCTGGCACACCGCCCAGCCGAACCAGTGAGTCTGTTGCAGCCCAAGCCAGCAGCAACCGGCAGCCAGTAAGGCCAGCAATACCGCTTTGGCGATCATCGCCCCGTTGGCAAAGCGGTGGTCGCCGTGCTGGTCCAGCCACGCCTGAGTGGCGCGCGTCAGCTCGCGGTGAAATTGCAAATTTTCACGGGAAAAACGCAGCGGTGGCGGGTTCATGCGGCCTCCTCCGGCTGGCCCATGCGGCGTAAAAACGTCTGCTGACGGCGCAGCAGTTCGCGATAGCCGATACAGCGATAGTTCATGCCGTGTTCGCTGGCGAGCCGGGCAAGGATCTGCGCCAGCGCCGGATAATGCCGGTGATGCCAGCCGGGGAACAGATGATGCGTCAGGTGCATATTCAACCCGCCGGTAAAATGCCCGATCCAGGCGGGTGAAGGCTGCCAGTCGCAGGCGGTGGCAAAGTTATGGCGATACCAGCCCTGCGGCAGCTTTCCGTCCGGCCCCACTTCAAAAAACTCCGCCTCAGCCCAGTGCGTGCCCAGCAGCAGGAAGACCACCAGCAGAGAAGCCACCATCTGGCTACACAACCAGGCCCACAGCACCACGGACATCGCAATACCATTCTGTTCTGCCGCCCACAGCGGTACAGCGAGCACCAGCAGCAGATGCAGCACCTTACAGCCACAAAACAGCAGCCAGCCACGTACACCCGGCATCACGCGCCTTTCCGCCAACGGTGTTTTTCCGCAGCGGTCGGCCCAGTCAAACACCCAGGCCAGATACGGCAGCGACAGCGCGGCCACCAGCGGCCAGTAAAGGTGCTGCCAGCGCATCCACGGCCGCCAGCGCTGGTACGGGGTTTGTCTAAAGAAACCGTTCTCTTCGGTATCGAGGTCGTAATGTTCGATATTGGCGTAAACATGATGAAAATGGACATGACGCACGCGCCAGTAATCCGGGTCCAGCCCCAGCGGCAGCGTCACCAGGCGGCTGATCATACGATTCACACGCAGCGAACGGCTGAAGACACCGTGGCTGGCATCGTGGTTAACCACAATATTGAGCAACATCGCCATCAGCATAAACAGGAGATAGCAAAGAACAAATCCCCCACTGCTGACCTGAATCAGGCTCAGCGCATAGCAGGAGACACAGAGCAGCAGCAACGTCCCGGCTTTCAGCCAGTCCCCGCGCCCGGCAAAACGGTGGTCTTTCGAGGCGGAAAGATAATGATGCGCAGCCCGCTGCAACGCCTGATGGAATGCCTGTTCGCCATCCGGCGGATAACGCAGCGGCGGCAGTGAATCAGCCATGTTCTGCCTCCGGTGTCAGCGCCTGACGCCCCCACCCCGCCGCCAGAGCAATACTGTGCAGCATCACCAGCAGCGCGCCCACCAGCCAGACCTCAACCGACTCGCGGCACAGGATAAACCACGCCGGATACGCCAGCCCCACCGCCAGCCACAGCAACGGGCTCCAGCGCCGTCCTTCTGACAGGCCGCCCAATGCCACTGCCCCCAGCGCCAGCAGGACAAACAGCGCCACCTGCTCCCGGCCAATATGTTGATAGCCGTAGCCATAAATCCACACGTAACTCGCCACCAGCACAAACAGCAGCAGCATACCGCTGGTCAGTGCGCGGGCGCGGCAATGAAACGCCGCCGCGCTTTGCGCTGGAGAAAATGGCAGTTTAAGCAGCCGGAAGAAGGGCCGGTTACTGGCCCAGAACGGATTGCGCGATGAGCGCTCCCCGCCGCTGCCGAAGCGATATTCCGTTTCCGGCAGGCGGGCAAAGGTGCCAAACAGTTTGTCCCAGAAAATAAAGCTGCCGCCAAAGTTCTTATCGGAATAAGCGCGATCGCAAACGTGATGGACACGGTGATGGTTCGGCGTCACCAGAATATATTCCAGCCAGCCCAGCTTTGGCGTCAGAGCATTATGGTTAAACAACTGCATGCTGTAGTGGAAAATCGATACGGTGACAAACACTGACAGCGGTACACCCGCTATCGCCAGCAGCAGGAAAAAGGGAATCGAGGTCAGTGAAGAGTACCAGGAGTTACGCACCCCCAGCGACAGATTAAAGTGCTCGCCCTGGTGATGGACAACATGTACCGCCCACAGCAGGCTGAAACGGTGATGCAGGCGGTGCAGCCAGTAAAAGGCAAAATCCCAGGCCAGCAGCGCAAACAGCCACAGTCCCCACGTCGGCAACACATCCAGCCAGTGCTGACTGAAGTGCAGCGCCACATAGCCATAGCAGGTCACCTCAAGGCCACGAAACAGCCACAGCATGATGTGGCCGGAGTTGAGGTTGAACACCACATCATGCCAGTTAACCTGCTGCTTATCCTGACGCTTCAGCACCAGCGCCTCAGCCATCACCAGCAACACCATCGCCACAATCGGCACGACCAGATCACTCATTGCCGCTCTCTCCATGAAAAAGGAAACGTCTGTGTTGCCCGCAGGCAGATCCAGCCGCAGACCAGTGCCACCAGCGCCCCGCTGACCAGGTCAATAAACAGGTGGCGGCGCAGTTGCAGAATCGATACCGCGATCAGCGCCCCCCATAATAACAATAGTCCGCTGCGCCAGCGCTGTTCGCGCTGATACAACGCCCATACCGCCAGCACCGACAGCGCCATATGCAGCGAGGGTAAACAGTTCTGCGTCGAGTCGGCCGCCACCAGCTGCGCCAGCAGGTACGAACTCACCCCCTGGCCGCTGTCGACGGGATACACCAGCGTGGTGGGCCATAGCAGATACACCGCACCACACACCAGCGCGGTGAGGATCATTGAGCCGGTTAACCAGCGCAGTTTCTCCGGGCGGCAGAACAGATAGCCCGCCGGGATCAGCAGGAAAAAGGAGAGATAGAGCCAGATGCCATCGGCACTGAACGGGATCATGCGGTCAACGATACCGGGGTGCATCACCGTGCCGGGTCCCTGCCAGCGATCGCTGAACGTGTAGATCACGCCGACACTGCCCCAGCCCGCCAGCATCGCCACTACACGACGTAACAGATTCACACGCCTTCCCCTTGTTGGCGAATAATGCGCCGTCGCTTGCGGTCAAACTGCGGCATCAGCGGCTGCACGCTGAGCTGCCAGCGCAGTGTCTTTGTGGCGATCCCCTGCTGCGCGAACAGCGCAATCAGCGCCTGCTGGCAGGCAACCAGCGACGCTTCATCCGCATCGCTGATCAGCTGCACATCGTGCGTTCCCGTCTGCACCAGCCGGTAATCACTGGTCAGCGGCAGGGAGCGGGCAATCGCGCGGCTGCACACATCGGCAAAGACGGCCTGCGCTTCGCCGTTCAGACCAGGTAACAAAAGCTGATCGTCGCGGCGCCCTTCTATGGCGTCCAGCACGCGCGTCGGCTGCCCGCAGGGGCAGGGTTCCGTCGCGGCGACCAGCACATCATCCAGCCGGTAGCGGATCACAGGCTGCGTGCGGCGGCTGAAATCGGTAATCACCGGCGTGAAGCGCCGTTCATCTATCCACTCCGGCTCGACGTGGAGAAACTCTTCGTTAAGATGCAGGCGCCCGTGGGAACAGCTGGCCGCGAGAAACCCTTCGGTGGCCTGATAGACCTCGGCCACATCGCCGAACACCGTTGCTAACAGCTGGCGATCCTGCGGCTCCAGCACTTCAGCCACGGAGATCACCCGGCTGACATTTAGCTCAAGCAGCCCGCTCTGCACCGCCAGTGCCAGCGCCCGCAAGACCTGCGCTGGCGCCACAATAATCGTCGGCGCAAACAGCGGCAGCTGACGTAAATGGTCACTGAAGGGGGCAAACAGATCAAAGAACGCCAGGCTCAGCCAGCGGGTATCTACGCTGTGATACAGATGATTATCGGCACGTAAGAACAGCGCCACACGCTCACCGGAGAGCAGACCGCGTGGCAGCATCTTCGCCAGCATACCGCCCGCCCAGATGCGCTGCTCCTGCGGGCTGACAACAAACACGCCGCGCCGCCCGGAGGTGCCGGACGATAAGCCCACGCTGAAGCGCCCAACCTTCGGTGCGAAATCGCGGTCCTGTTCACTTTTCAGGGCGCACTTTAGCAGCGTATCGACCTCCAGCCCGGCGGTATTCATCTGGTCAAAGTGGGCCATCATCTGTGCTTTATCGCCCAGCGGCCATGACGGCAGCGGCAAATGACAGAACGGTGCATAGAACGGACTTTTCGCCATCACCCGGCGGGCAAAACGTTTCAACTGACGCGCCTGCCACTGCTCCAGCGCAGCGCGATCGCGAAAGCGCAGCCGCCGCGCACGGAAGTAGTGCCAGAGCATCCGTACCGGGATCATAAGTCCCCCTCGTGACACAGCAGAATGCGCACCTTGCCGCCGCGCCAGAGCTGATGCAGCTGGTTGAGCGTGCGGTAAAAGGCGGCGCTGTCATCCATAATCAGATTGGCCAGCCGCGAGGGGCCGCGCAATTTCTGGTAGTTATCCGGGCACCAGGCCGCATCGCTGGCCAACAGCGTCCAGCCATCATCCTGCAGGACAAATGCACCAAGATGCCCGGCCGCATGGCCCGGCAGCGATACCAGCAGGATTTCGCCATTGCTGCCCGGCAGCTGCCAGCCGCGCGCGAAGGGGTGAAGTTCGGCGGGTAAATCAACCGCGTCGAAGCTCTCAACAAAACGCAGACGGGATTCAAAATCCGTCGGGATCAGGCCCGGCACAAAGGCATTTTTCAGCGCGCGCACGCCTTGCAGGCTGCGGGTTTTCTGCCAGCCCTCCCCGGAGGCGATCATCGGCACGCCCGGAAAGTCGTGCAGACCGGCAATATGATCGCCGTGGAAATGGGAAATAATCAGCCCCTGAATATCATCAGGTTGATACCCGGCCTGGCCGAGCTGCGCCACCAGCGCCTGCTGCGGCGAGAAATAAACCGGAGTCAGCTGTGCATAGAGGCGGAGAATGCCCTGGCGGGTATGGTCAATAAAGTGGCTGGCGTAGCCGGTATCCCATAACCAGCGGCGGTTATTGGATTCCAGCAGCCAGGCGCGCGCAGGAAACTGGCAAACGCGCAGCCCGGCACCCCGCAGCGCCATGCAGCCACGGTGAGTACAGTAGCCCACCTCAAACGTCGTCAGTTTAGCCACGAGAACCCACTCCCTGCCGCCGCCACCAGGCTCCGGTCAGCGCAATGGCCTCGTCCATCGAATAGTGCGGGCGATAACCCAGCTCATCGATGGCTCGCTGCTGGCAAAGCGTCATATCCAGGCTGACCGCGCCCACGCTGTAGCGGGTCAGCAGCGGTTCACGCCGCGTCAGTAACGCCGCGCCCTCCATCAGTGCCGCCACACCGTACAGCAGGCTGGCAGGCAGTGAGCGGATCTCGCAGTTCAGCCCAAGCTGCTGGTTAAGCAACGGGCGTAACACATCCGCCAACGTCACCGGCTGCTGATTGGTCACGTTATATACCGCACCAGAAGCCAGATTGGGCACATCGCTTGCCAGCCACATGGCCTGCACCACATTCAGTACAAAGGTCAGATCGAGCAGCGTCTTACCGCCGTTGGGCAGCCGCAGCACGCCCTTGTCACGCTGAATCTGCGCCAGCAGGCGCGGCACAATCACCCGATCGTGAGGGCCAAACAGCGCACGCGGCCGCAGCATGACAAACGTAGTGGCAGGATGCTGTGACACACGCTGCAACACCACCTGCTCGGCGGCATATTTACTGGCGGCATAATGGTTGGCAAAACGCCGGGCGCAGAAGGTTTCATCGATATTGTGATGAGCCGAATAATCGAAATAGATTGAGGGCGTGGAGATATGAATAAAACGCCGAACGCCCCGTTGCCCCGCAGCAGCCGTCAGGCGCTCCGTGGCAGTGACATTGGCCTGCCAGAAGTCGTCACGCGCTCCCCAGGGTGAGGATTTCGCCGCGCAGTGCCACACCACCTCAGCCTCCCCGACCAGGGCCGCGCAGTCGGCAGCCGAAGCACGGGCCAGATCCAGGGGGGTAAATTGCGCCCCGGCCTGCTGGAGTATTTCTCCCACCGCAGCATCGCGCCCGGTCGCCCGCACCTGATGCCCCGCCGCCAGTAACCATTCAACGGCGTTGCGCCCGAGGCCGCTGGTGGCGCCGGTCACCAGCACCTTCACGGCAGCAGCACCATGCCACCAAGCGTTAATCCGGCGGCGGTGCCAATCAGCATCACCGGGCCTTTTGGGAAGCGACCCGTGATCATCGCTTCATGCAAGGCGCTGGGGATCGACGCCGCGACCTGGTTTCCGCGATAACGGTAAATATCCACCAGCGCGTCACTGCTGACGTTCAGACGCTTGCGCATATGTTCCAGCGACAGATGGCTGGCCTGGTGCGGCACCACCGTGGCAATCTGTGGCAGAGTCAGCCCGGCCATCGCCAGCAGACGCGCCAGATAATCTTCAATCAGTCCCGAAGCCTGACGGAACAGTTTTTTACCCTGCATATGGAACAGGAAATCGCTGTCGCGCATGCCCGCGCGCGGGTTACAGCGCGTGCCTCCGGCGCGGATCTCACAGAGTTCGCTGCCATCCGGCCAGCTCTCCATCAGGCAGGAAAGAATGCCGCTTTGCCCGTCACCGCGTTCCACAATGGCGCAGGCCGCGCCGTCGCCAAAGATCAGCGATGACTCTTCGTGCTCCCAGTCAATACCGCGTGACGCCAGCTCAGTAGACACAATGGCGATACGTCGGTAGGCAGCGCAATTCACTAAGCCACCCGCCACCTGCAACGCCGAAATAAAGCTGACGCAGCTGCTGTTGATATCAAACACCGCCGTGCCCGGCGTCAGCTGCGACAGCTTAAGCACCTGGATGGCACTGCACGGCAACGCCTGCACGGCAATCGCCGAGGCGAAAATCAGCAGATCAATAGAAGCCGGGTCGATATGTTGCGCACTCAGTGCCGCCGCAAGCGCATCGGCGCCCAGCTGTGCCTGGCTTGCCTGGTGATCGGCATGAAAGCGGTGAACAATGCCCGACCGTTTTTCAACGTAGCCGGGTTTCCTGCCCAGACGTTCGTCGAGCATCGCAGAGGTAACGCAGCCGGGAGGCAGTGCCACACCGCTGGCAATAATCTTCAGAGGCACAAAAGCCCCTGTGCTCTCCGGCACTGGCAGATGGGGTTGGTTCATCCGTATTCCCATTAACAAAATTGTTAAATTATTGCGTATTGTAACGGAAGTGCGGGTTCTCGCAAAATAGCCAGAAAAGAAGAAGAGAGGGAGGATAAAACAGTGAAAGGAATGGCTGACTTAAGCGGATAAATCAGCATATTTCTCTGAAAATTAAGGCTTTGCTACCGGATCTTACAGGCCTTCGCTCTGGGCGACGTTTGACATGCCCTTCTTCCATTAATCTGGCCAGAATCTTAAAACAGACACGCTTTCTTCTATCGTAGGGTTCATTCATATTTTTCATGTGATTATCTACATGCTGCCACATTACGCCGGTTGAAATCAAAAAAGCACTTTCTAATATTGAATGATAACGCGTTTAAATATTCACTGGAATTTAATCTCCACACCGTTTCCTTTATCGTCTTTGGTTTTTTTGATATCAATAATCCACTTAACCTTCGTTTTCTCCGCAGAATCAGTGAAGTCCCTCAACGTTACACGACTGCCTGCATCAGGCCCTTCACTGACCTTAACCGAATATACGGTTCCTTTTCCCGGAATAATTTTGGCTGCTGGCATGATTTCAACGCCAGCAAGACGTCTAAAGTAAGCCATAACATCCGCCTCAGTGGCACCTTTAAACACCGGAATTCCGGCGCTGGCAATC
Source organism: Erwinia sp. AnSW2-5 (assembly GCF_045107195.1). NCBI lineage: Bacteria > Pseudomonadati > Pseudomonadota > Gammaproteobacteria > Enterobacterales > Erwiniaceae > Erwinia > Erwinia sp. AnSW2-5. The sequence goes on along the minus strand of NZ_JBJGXA010000027.1, from coordinate 131,554 downwards.
TGTTTACCAAACTGTACCACCTCATCCTGGCTTTTTCCCACCAACAACGTTCCGCCTGCCGCCAGGCTCCCCGTCCCCAGGGCTGCTTCTGGTGCGGCCATATCGGTGGCATAAATACCCGCCTGATGCAGGCACAGCACCGGGCTGGCTTTGCATTCGGTGAGGGCCAGACGTGCGGCCAGTAACAGCTCAGGGGCGGCGGCGGCAATGATCATCCCCCCCGCCACGGCGGCAATCCCCCCACTGCCAACAATCACCGCCGCTGCCAGGGCATCACGTCGCGCACTCACGCGCTCACCCGCTGCGGCATCCCCTCTTTCTGCAGCCAGTTGGTCCAACTGCTGGTCCAGAGCAAATTTCTCCAGCATTTGCTCCGTCATGTTATAGCAGTAAACCAGCTCAGAACGATGTGCTGTATTGTGAATACCATTCGGGGTATGCGTACTTAATGCGCCCGCCAGTGCCGGTTGCACAGCAGTGAGCCAGATAAGCAGATAGCTGACGCCGCGCGCCAGTGGATTATTTAATTTTTCCACGATTCATTCCTTTGAAGTTCGAGAAAAATTAATCTACCTAATCCAGCGATGAAATAAAGCACCAAAATAAAAAACAGCACAATAACCACTGAGGTGTTATCGATATATCACGACATTGAAAAAGGATTATAAAAATAATGACTCACGCGATAGAAGGATGCCACCACGTTATATTATTCATTCCTATAATAAGGGCGAACTGCCGGGGTGTGTTTATTAATTTAAATAGAGTTCTGATATACCCATGCTTTATTATGCAATGCATTGTTGGTACGCAGAATATTCATCGGAGGGGAAATGAAGAGCGTGCATCAGGCTACCGCAGAGTGCGGTAGCCTGAGAAGAAGATTACTCGTCAACCTCAGCGGCACTGCCCTGGGTCAGCAGCAGTTCGCGTACCACGCTGGTGGCAAAGCTGCCCGCCGGGAGCCAGAAGTTCATTTCCAGCGTGACGTCATCCTGCCAGTTCCAGTGCAGATCGCGCGGGATCACCAGCATGGCGCGGCGCGCGGCATCCACGCGTTCACGATCCATCAGCGCGATCAACGCGTCTTCACCTGCCAGGCTGTTTTGCTCAAAGGCCAGCGCTTCGTCGCGCGTGCCCCACTCGCCGCTGCCCGGCAGCGGTGCGGTAATACGCAGTTCACTGGCGTCAACGCGCTGTTGCAGGGTATCCAGCTCCGCCGCCTCGGCCACAAACCAGCTGCCGCGCCCGGTCAGCTGTAACGCATCACCCGGCAGCACCTTGCACAGTGAACCCTGTTGCGCCAGGCGATCACTGACCACCTGGTTAAACATCGCGCTGCGGGCAGCCGACAGAATAAAGCTGCGTTTATTGCGCTCACGCACGCGGATTTCATCTGCCGCCCAGCGCTGCGCCATCGTCAGATTATTCCCTTCATGACCGAAACGCTGGCTGCCAAAATAGTTGGGTACGCCATCACGGGCAATCAGTTGCAGGCGCTGTTCCACCGCATCACGCTCAGAAATCTGACGCAGTATCAGGGTAAAAGCATTGCCCTGTAATGCGCCGGTACGCAGCTTACGGCGATGGCGGGCGCTTTCCAGCACCTCCACGCCTGTCAGCTCAAACGTGCTGAGGTCCGGAGTGACTTTACCGGGCACACGCAGGCAGAGCCACTGCTCGGTCACCGCATGGCGATCCTTCATCCCGGCAAAACTGACGTCACGCGGGTGAATGCCAACAAATTTTGCCAGCGCCTCGGCAACAAAACGGGTATTACAGCCCGTTTTGCGAATGCGCACCAGCAGCTGTTCGCCATCACCGTCCGGGGCGTAACCGAGATCTTCGATCACCACGAAATCTTCAGCGTTTGCCTTCAGCACACCGCTGGCAACCGGCTGACCATGCAGCCAGCCCTGTTGGGTTAAATCCATCGGTTATACCTTCATCAACAAGGCAACGGCTTCGCAGGCGATACCTTCACCGCGCCCGGTAAAACCGAGTTTTTCAGTGGTGGTCGCTTTCACGTTGACCTCGTCCATATGAATGCCGAGATCTTCAGCAATATTGATGCGCATCTGCGGCGTATGCGGCAGCATTTTCGGTGCCTGAGCAATAATCGTCACGTCGACGTTGCCCACGCGATAGCCTTTTTTGGCGATCTGGCGCATCGCTTCGCGCAGCAATTCGCGGCTGTCGGCCCCTTTGTAAGCCTCATCGGTATCCGGGAACAGCTTGCCGATGTCACCCAGTGCCGCCGCGCCGAGCAGCGCATCCGTCAGCGCATGCAGGGCAACATCACCATCAGAATGCGCCAGTAACCCTTTTTCATAAGGGATTCGTACGCCGCCAATAATCAGCGGGCCTTCGCCACCGAAGGCATGGACATCAAAACCGTGACCGATACGCATTATGTATTCTCCTAACGTTGTATTTGGGTCAGATAAAATTGCGCCAGCGCCAGGTCTTCCGGCCTTGTCACCTTCAGATTATCACTGCGTCCGCTCACCAGTTCAGGGTGGTAGCCACAATATTCCAGCGCAGAGGCTTCATCCGTGATGGTTGCGCCTTCGTTCAGCGCACGCAGCAGGCAGTCGTGCAGCAACACCTGCGGGAATAGCTGCGGTGTCAGCGCGTGCCAAAGAGCTTCACGCTCAACGGTATGATCGATATCGCTGCGCCCCCCGATGGCACGTTTCATCGTATCGCGCACCGGGGCGGCGAGAATACCGCCCACCTCACTGGTGGCGGTAAGCGCCAGCAGTCGGGTCAAATCGCTGAGATGCAGGCAGGGGCGCGCCGCGTCATGCACCAGCACCCACTGCGCCTCTTTTGCCGCCTGCAAACCTGCCAACACCGAATCGGCGCGCTGTCCACCGCCGATCACGGTCGTCACCCGCGCATCGGTGGCAACGGGCAACTGGCGGAAGTGCACATCCTGCGGGCTGAGCGCCACAATCACCCGGCTGACGGCCGGATGGGCCAGCAACGCGTCGATGCTGTGTTCCAGAATGGTTTTATCACCGATGGTGAGATACTGCTTGGGGCACTCGGAGAGCATGCGGCTACCCATCCCCGCAGCGGGGACGATGGCGATAATCTCCGGAGAGGATTCGGCGCTATTCATGGAGGCTCATGGTGATGGTTACTGACTGGCTGTTCGCTGCTGCGCGTTTCGTTTGTTTTGATCCGGCACAAGGCGATAGAAGGTCTCGCCGGGTTTAATCATCCCCAGCTCATTGCGTGCGCGTTCCTCGATCGCTTCCGAACCGCCGTTTAAGTCGTCGATTTCGGCAAAAAGCTGATCGTTACGCGCTTTAAGCTTTGCGTTATTGGCCTGCTGCTGAGCAACATCCTCATTAACGCGTGTATAATCATGAATGCCGTTCTTGCCCAGCCAGAGCGAATATTGCAGCCAGCCGAGAAGTACAAGTAACAGCAACGTAAGTTTGCCCATCCCGCCCCCTGAAAAACGGCCCAATCATCCCATAACTTTTGGTATGACTCCACACTGTCGATGAAGAATAGAACCACTTTCTCAGAATACGGCGTCAATACGCGCTAAAAAACAGCAAAAAGAGCATCAAAACACCCTGCGCTGATAGATTTTGTAACGTTGCGATGTATTTGCACATCTCACTGACGGCTTACCAGCCCGTAAGTAGCGTAAATAACAACCAGAAAAGTGCAATGACCAGCAGCACCGTCGCCAACGCCGCCCAGACAAAATGCTCTCGCAGCAGCATCGTAGTGGCAATGCCCACCAGCACCGACACCGGTAACAGCGCCAGGAAGAAAGGCCAGGTGTAGAGGAAAAAGAACAGGGTAGTGGAACCGTACAGCAGGAACGGAATCGCCAGCGCGGCCCACCAGGAAACAAAACCCATGACGCCACCAGGAATGGCCCATGAAGGCTCTTCCCGCTCGCGTTCGTCTTTACGTGCCAGCATGGGGGTAACGTTTTGCATAGACATCCCGTTGATGCTTAGGCGGAGGCCAAACTGCCTCCGCCTGATAACTGCCCATAAACGGGCGTTAGCCGAAGCTCTCTCAGGGTTTGATAATATCTCGCTGGCGCAGCACGTCTAATAACTGGCTGGTTAAATATGTTACCAATTGTTCACCATCCAGATGAATATCCGCTAATTCAGGGGCTTCGTACACCGCATCAATACCGGTGAAATTACGCAACTCTCCGGCACGGGCTTTTTTGTACAGCCCTTTTGGATCGCGCGCTTCGCAGATAGCCAGTGGGGTGTCGACAAAGACTTCAATAAAACGCCCTTCCCCGACCATGTCGCGCACCATCTGGCGCTCGGCACGATGAGGGGAGATAAAAGCGGTCAACACCACCAGTCCGGCATCCACCATCAGCTTTGCCACTTCACCGACACGACGAATGTTCTCTTTACGATCGTCATCGCTAAAGCCGAGATCGCGGCACAGACCGTGACGCACGTTATCACCGTCCAGTAGATAGCTGCTGACATTCAGCCGATGCAGCGCCTGCTCCAGCGCGCCAGCGACTGTGGATTTACCGGAACCTGACAGCCCGGTAAACCACAGCACCACGCCCTGATGACCATGCTGCTGCTCGCGCTGTTCCCGGCTGACCGGATGCGCGTGCCACACCACATTTTCATCATGCTGCGCCATATTACTTACCGCCCAGCAGGTCGCGTGCATTCCAGTGCGGGAAATGACGGCGCACCAGCGCATTCAGTTCCAGTTCGAAGGCGCTGAAGTCACCGCTGTTCTGCTGCACATCGTCCAGTGGCTGACGGATCATGCCCGCGCCGACGGTCACGTTGCTCAGGCGATCGATAAAGATCATCCCGCCGGTCACCGGATTCTGCTGATACTGATCGAGTACCATGGGTTCATCGAAGATCAGATCCACCAGCCCGATACCGTTCAGCGGCAATTCCTGGGTGTTATGCTGCGTCAGGTTGTTGATCTCAACCTGATGCTGGATGCGTTCCACGCGCGCACGGGTTTTCTTCCCGGCAATCTTCACGTCGAAGCTCTGGCCCGGCACCAGCGGTTTTTCCGCCATCCAGACCACATCCACCGCCGCAGCCTGCACCGGCGTCAGGTCAGCATCCACGGCCACCAGCAGGTCGCCACGGCTGATATCAATTTCGTCTTTCAGCACCAGGGTGATCGCTTCCCCGGCGGCAGCCTGCTCCAGATCGCCATCGAACGTCACGATGCGCGCAACAGAGGACTCCACGCCAGACGGCAGCACTTTCACCCGCTGTCCGACCTGAATAATGCCGGAGGCCAGTGTCCCGGCGTAGCCACGGAAGTCGAGGTTCGGGCGGTTAACATACTGCACCGGGAAGCGCATTGGCTGCTGCTCCACCACGCGCTGTACATCAACGGTTTCCAGCACGTCCAGCAGCGTCGGGCCGCTGTACCAGTTCATCGCATCGCTCGGAGACGCAACGTTTTCGCCTTCCAGCGCCGACAGCGGCACAAAGCGGATATCGAGATCGCCCGGCAGCTGCCCGGCAAAATCCAGGTAATCCTGTTTGATCTGTTCGAACGTCTCCTGGCTGTACTCCACCAGATCCATCTTGTTGATGGCGACGATCAGGTGCTTGATACCCAGCAAAGTGGAGATAAAGCTGTGGCGACGGGTTTGATCGAGCACGCCTTTACGCGCATCGATCAGCAGGATCGCCAGATCGCAGGTCGAGGCGCCGGTCGCCATATTACGCGTGTACTGCTCATGGCCCGGCGTGTCGGCAATAATGAATTTACGCTTCTCGGTAGAGAAGTAGCGATAGGCCACGTCAATGGTAATGCCCTGCTCACGTTCAGCCTGTAAACCATCCACCAGCAGCGCCAGGTCCAGTTTCTCGCCCTGGGTGCCGTGACGTTTGCTGTCGTTGTGCAGCGATGAGAGCTGATCTTCGTAAATCTGACGCGTATCGTGCAGCAAACGGCCGATCAGCGTACTTTTGCCGTCGTCCACGCTGCCGCAGGTAAGAAAACGCAGCAGGCTTTTATGCTGCTGCGTGTGCAGCCAGGCTTCCACGCCGCCCTGGTCGGCAATCTGTTGTGCAATAACTGTATTCATGACGGTTCCTTAGAAATAACCCTGGCGTTTTTTCAGCTCCATTGAGCCGGCCTGATCGCGGTCAATCATTCGCCCCTGGCGCTCACTGGTGGTGGAAACCAGCATCTCTTCGATGATCGCTGGCAGCGTTTGCGCTTCGGACTCCACCGCGCCAGTCAGTGGCCAGCAGCCGAGGGTACGGAAACGCACCATACGTTGCTCGATCACTTCGCCGGGTTGCAGATCAATACGGTCGTCATCGATCATCATCAGCATACCGTCACGCTCCAGCACCGGGCGCTCAGCGGCCAGGTAAAGCGGAACAATCTCGATGTTTTCCAGGAAGATGTACTGCCAGATATCCAGCTCGGTCCAGTTAGACAGCGGGAAGACACGGATGCTTTCGCCTTTGTTTATCTGGCCGTTGTAGTTGTGCCACAGCTCCGGGCGCTGGTTTTTCGGGTCCCAGCGATGGAAACGGTCACGGAAGGAGTAGATGCGCTCTTTCGCGCGGGATTTCTCTTCGTCGCGGCGAGCACCACCGAAGGCCGCATCAAAACCGTACTTATTCAGCGCCTGCTTCAGCCCTTCGGTTTTCATGATGTCGGTGTGTTTGGCACTGCCGTGAACGAATGGGTTAATGTCCATCGCCACGCCTTCCGGATTGCGGTGGATCAGCAGCTCTGCGCCGATGTTTTTCACCATACGATCGCGGAACTCGTACATTTCACGGAATTTCCAGCCGGTATCAACATGCAGCAGCGGGAACGGCAGTGTTCCCGGATAGAAGGCTTTACGCGCCAGGTGCAGCATCACCGATGAGTCTTTGCCAATCGAGTACATCATCACCGGGTTGCCGAACTCTGCAGCCACTTCGCGGATAATATGGATGCTTTCCGCCTCCAGTTGACGCAGATGAGTGAGTCGTTTCTGATCCATATCTTTTCCTCAAGCCAAATTCACAACAGGGGAATCGCGTCCGTCCTGCTGCGCTGAATGTTGAAACCATGCCAACTCGTCATGCAGTTTGACCACTTCGCCAATCACTAACAGCGCCGGAGTTGGGGCGTTTCGAGCCAGTTCTTCAAGTTGTTGTAAAGTCCCGGTCAGCACCTGCTGGTCCTGACGGGTGCCGCGGCTAATCACCGCAGCCGGGGTTGCCGGATCGCGCCCGTGCGCCATCAGCTGGTCAGCAATCTCACCTGCCGCCATCGCCCCCATATAAATCGCCAGCGTCTGGCGTGAACGGGCCAGCGATGGCCAGTCCGTACCGTTCCCATCCGCGCGGCATTGCCCGGTAACAAACAGGACGCTTTGCGCGTGGTCACGGTGAGTCAGTGGGATGCCCGCATAAGCGGTCGCCCCGGCGGCGGCCGTCACGCCAGGCACCACCTGGAAGGGAATGCCAGCGGCCACGGCGGCCTGAAGCTCTTCGCCCCCCCGGCCAAAGATAAACGGATCACCGCCCTTCAGGCGCACGACGCGTTTGCCCTTCTTCGCCAGCTCGACCAGCAGGCGGTTGGTTTCTTCCTGCGGTACGCTGTGGGCGTTAGCGCGTTTACCCACGCAGATGCGGTCAGCATCACGACGCACTAAATCCAGAATTTCATCGCTGACCAGGTGGTCATACAGCACCACATCCGCCAGCTGCATCACCTGCAAGCCCCGCAGGGTCAGCAGGCCGCTGTCGCCCGGCCCGGCCCCGACCAGAATAATCTCCCCCTGCGGGGCTTCCGGCTCGGTCAGCTGTTGGTCCAGCGTGCGTTTGGCCCCTTCCACATTGCCGGAAGCGACCTGATTGGCGAACAGCCCGTTGAAGGCTTTTTCCCAGAATCGACGGCGATCGGACATTTTGTTAAAGCGGGCTTTCACCTTCCCGCGCCACTGACCGGCAATCTGCGCCATCTGTCCGAGGTTCGCAGGCAGCAGCGATTCCAGTTTTTCACGCAGCAGGCGTGCCAGAACCGGTGCCGTACCGCTGGAGGAGATCGCCACCACCAGCGGAGAGCGATCAACAATAGAAGGAAAAATAAAGGAGCATTTCGGCTGGTCATCGACCACATTCGCCAGCAGATGGCGCGCAGTCGCATCCAGGTAGACCTGGCCATTGAGTTCGCTATCATCGGTGGCGGCAATCACCAGGAAGACCTGATCAAGCTGAGTGGCCTGATAATCCTTCGCCAGCCATTCGATGCTGCCACTGTCGTGCAACGCGGCCAGTTCTTCACACAGGTGGTGTGAAACGACCAGCACTTGCGCACCGGCACGGCGCAGCAGTTCGATTTTGCGTGCAGCGACATCGCCACCGCCAACCACCAGCACCGGCTTGTGTCTGATATCAGCAAAAAGAGGGAGATAATCCACGTGAACCCTGTCTATATCACTATCGTTATGGGGACTATACGTCCCGCCCTTGAAGCTTATGAAATTACTAATTGGAATGAGTAGTTACTGAATGGAATAACGATCTGATAAAGCTGAGAACAAAATGTGCTTAACAGATGATATTTCGCACCTTTCAGAGAGATTGAAATTGTTTAACGGGCGTCACAATTTCATACTGTCTGCGCAAAAAATTTTCGTACGTCTCGTCACTGATGACGAACTCGTACCTGATTATCAGGTTCTAAGGAATGATCCATGTTAACCCTTTTCCGCCAGGGGACGCTGGCAGCACTGCTCATTTGCGGCATCAGTTTCAGCGCGGGTGCCGCGAGTATCAAGACAGGCAGTATCGCCGAACAGCAGCTGCGTCATATCGCCACCTATTTTCCCGGCAGGATGGCAGGCAGCCCGGCAGATATGCTGACCGCTGATTATCTGCAACAGCAGTTCACTCAGCTCGGTTATCACAGCAACCAGCGTCGTTTCACCCCCCGTTATGCTTATCAGCATCAGAGCGGCGATGTGACATGGCGCAACGTCAACGCGACCTCGGTGATTGCGGCCCGGGAAGGCCAGGTTGCACAACAGATTGTGATTATCGCCCACAGCGACAGCTGGACGCCACACAATGATACTGAGATGCAGAATAACCTCGGTGGTCTCACCAATCAGGGCGTGAATGACAATGCATCTGGTCTTGGCGTCATGCTGGAACTGGCGCAGCGGCTCAGTGCTCAGCCGTTACATTACAGTTTGCGCTTTGTTGCCCTGAGCGGCGAAGAGATTGGCCATCAGGGCAGCGAAGACTACATCTCGCGAATGACCCCCGAAGAGAAACGCAATACGCTGCTGGTGATTAATATCGACAGCCTGATTATGGGCAGCCAGCTGACGTTTACCAGCGGCAGTAAAACGCCGAAGGCGGTGGCCCGCCAGACACGCGATCGCGCCCAGGCATTGGCCCGTCGCCTGGGCATCAGAAGTACGGCACAGACAGCCAGCGAAGAGAGCCCGTTCGACCACGCGGGTTTCCCGCTGCTGTCGGTTAACGCCAGCGATGCGCCATCCGGCAAGCTGCCCCGTAGCATCACCCTGCACTTCCCCGTCGCGCTACGTCATCAGGCGCAGCGTGATAATCTGGCTTATATTGACCGCTGGTTACCGGGACGCATCACCCACCGCGCACATGATTCGGTGGCGGTGCTGCTGCCATTGATCCGCGAACTGGCTAATCCGTAATTTTTGGAGTGATTCATGTATATCGTTTTTCTGACCTACACCCGTCCAATGGAAGAAGTGGAAGCGCTGCTGGAGCCACACGTTGCCTGGATCAACCGCTACTTTACCGCCGGTGCCTTTATTAGTGCCGGGCGCAAAGATCCGCGCACAGGTGGGATGATCATGGTGAAGGAAATGGACAGAAAGCAGCTGGATGTCATCCTGGCGGAAGATCCGTTCCAGACAGTCGCCAGCTACGAGGTCACAAAAGTGAATATCACCCGCTCTGCCGATAAGTTTGCGGCCCTGACCGGAATTTGATGGCTCCCGATACCAACAGCCACTCCGCTGCATACAGGCAATCGGGGCTTCGGACTGAACGAACGCTGTAATACGAAGCACCGGTGACCGCAATGGGCAGAACGCCAGGACGCCGTAAACCCCTCCCTGGGGGCTTCGCTGCGGCATCCATGCCGCAGAGACCTGGCTAACCTGTCCCATCGCGTTCACCTCTCTGGCAACAGCATCGCGGCCAGGAACAAACCGCGACTCCGTTGCATACAGGCAATCGGGGCTATCCGGGTTAGCGGACCGTCGAGCGCCTTGATGCCCTGAAGGGTAAACCTGTATAAGGTCCCCATTTCTTTTATGGGGCCTTTTAGGCTTTGCTTGCGGCACCATAACAGAGGAAAACAGCACGTTATCACTGAATGCCCATAACAAGGAGGATGTATGGCTCAGGATATGTTTATAAAAATCAATGGCATTGAAGGTGAATCACTGGATTTTTCTCACCAAGGGGAAATCGAAGTCTTGAGGTGGAACTGGTCAGTTGCTCAGACAGCTAATATGCACTCCGGGTGTGGTGGAGGTGCAGGAAAATCAACCGTACACGATTTATATTTCAAACATTACATTGATAGATCCTCGACAAATCTCATTCAATATTGCCTGACGGGAAAACATATCCCGGAGGCTGTTCTGACCGTCAGAAAAGCCGGTGGTTCTCCATTGGATTTCTTAAAAATAACATTGCAAGAGCTGATTATTACCAGCGTGGAACCGATTGGCATGGTCCATATGCCAATAGAGAAAGTTGGCCTCTGTTTTTCAAGAGTGAAATTCGAATACTTACCACAGAGTTCAGAAGGGAAGAAAATGGGCGTGGTAGCAATGGGTTATAATATTAAAGCTAACGCGACTATTTAGATCCTAATGGGATAGACTCTTAGTGCATTTATAAAGGAAGATAATATGCATATAGATGAAGATGGTTATATTTATGATGACCGCATCGAGCGAAAAATATTTAAAACAATTGAGAGAGGGAGTCTTGATAGCGTTAATGGTATTGTAGTACACCAAACTGCCAGTCCGTCAGCTCAAAGTACCTTTAACAGTTATGACAATAAGGCTGCTAATGGAGCACACTTTTTAATAGATAAAAATAGCAAGATTTATCAAACAGCATCGTTATTTAAAGCAACCTGGCATGTTGGTTTAATGCAATCGAAATGTTTTTTAAAGAAAGTATGCCAACCTACAGAGATACGTTTATTAGCATTACATACTAAAAGATTCTGGGAGAGAAAGATCTCACAAGAAATATCCAATATAGAGAGAAAAAAGAACTTTCCTGATCGGTTCCCCAATAATACCGATAGTATTGGCATTGAAATAGTCGGTATGGCTGCTCAAATTAAGGGTAAACCAGATCCTGTTTATGAGACTGTCAATGATAAACAAAATGATTCCCTTAAATGGTTAGTTGCGGAACTTAGCTCTAAGTTTAACGTCCCTATGACTGAGATCCACAGACATCCTGATGTAGGAAGGAAAAATGAAACGGAAGCGAGCACAGCAAAATGGGAATAAAAAAATTATTTTTTTTAGCTCTATTACTCGTGCCTTTATTTGTTCAGGCAAGAGAAGTCAGCCAGATCAATATAGTTAAGACAGGTGCTTACGATAGTGAGGACAGATATGAGTACGAAAAGGAAGGATGTAAGACATTTAACCCGACCAAAGAACAGCTAATCCATTACTTTACTAAGGCCGAAGAATCAGACTCTAATAGCGAGTGGATGAAAGAGTATTATTCACCCTGCGTAGCATCCGGCACAATAACGTTTAGAGATAGTTCTTCTGGCGAGTGGAGAATTCACTCCAGTGGGCTTGGGTGGGTGGATTTCACCCAGGGGCATAGAAAATATTTCTACTACATCGATAATGAGTGGGAAGATTAAGCGAGCCAGCCAAATGGGAATGAAAAAACATTCATTTTTATTGTCATCTTCACTGGCTCTGCAGGTAAGGAAAGTAGAACATATTGAGGTTATTGAGAGCGGTCATTACGATGCACTTGCTGCGATGGGGATAACGAATAGGGATGCATGCAGGGTCACTGGCCGACCGGAAAAGAATGATCGGCCACTACAGAAGTTTAAAGAAGGCAGGCCACAGCGCTATTTTGGTAACCGGTAAAACTACTCGTGCAGCCCGCACTCGCGTTTCAGGCCGAAGAAGCGCGTCTCTTCTTCTGCCATCCCCGGCTCCCATTTACGCGTGGTGTGCGTATCCCCCACAGAGAGGTAACCCTGCTCACGCAGCGGGTGGTAGCCCAGCCCATGCTGTTGCAGATACTGATACACCTGGCGATCATCCCAGTCGATGATCGGCAACAGCTTAAACACGCCCTTCTTGATCGCCAGCACCGGCAAATGCGCGCGGCTGCCGGACTGATCGCGGCGCAGGCCGGCAAACCATGTCTGGGCTTTCAGCGTCGCCAGCGCACGGTTCATTGGCTCAACCTTGTTAATCTGGTTGTAACGCTCAATGCCTTCAACGCCCTGCTCCCACAGCTTGCCATAGCGCGCTTCCTGCCACGCCGGGCTGTGCTCTGCGCGAAACACCTGTAGGTTGAGATCCAGCTTCTCCGTTAGCTCATCGATAAACTGATAGGTTTCCGGGAACAGATAACCGGTATCCGTCAGGATCACCGGAATATCCGGCTTCTGACGCGCCACCAGATGCAGGCTGACCGCCGCCTGAATACCAAAACTGGAGGTCAGTACGGCTTCACCCGGCAGGTTCTCCAGCCCCCAGATCACCCGATCTTCGGCAGACAGTTTATCCAGCGTATTGTTGATTTCGGCGAGCGCGATGATGCGCTCCACCTTCGGTAATGCATTCAGTGTTGCCAGATCGAGAACTGCCATATCACGCCTCCATCATTCCCAGAAGTCACGGGCCGGATCGAGCACCGGGCGGACAATCCCGGCACGGATGGTGAAATCACCGAAACCTTCGTCAGCTTCGCGCTCTTTCGCCCAACGGCCCACCAGCTCATCCAGCGTTGCCAGTATCTGCTCTTCATTGATGTTTTCACTGTGCATACGCGGAATGCGCGTACCAATACGGTTACCGCCCAGATGCAGGTTGTAACGCCCTGGCGCCTTGCCGACCAGACCGACCTCGGCCAGCAGCGCACGGCCACAACCGTTCGGGCAACCCGTGACGCGCAGGACGATATGTTCATCGCCCACGCCGTGGGTATTCATAATGCCTTCAACACGGGTCACAAACTCTGGCAGGAAACGCTCAGCTTCAGCCATTGCCAGCGGGCAGGTCGGGAAGGCCACGCAGGCCATCGAGTTTTCACGCTGATGGCTGACGTTCTCCATCAGACTGTGCGACATCGCCAGCTGTTCAATTTTGTCTTTCTCTGACTCCGGCACCCCGGCAACAATCAGGTTCTGGTTCGCCGTTAAGCGGAAGTCGCCCTGATGGATCCTGGCGATTTCGGCCAGGCCGGTTTTCAGCGGTCGGCCAGGGTAATCCAGCAGACGGCCATTTTCGATAAACAGCGTCAGGTGCCATTTATTATCAATGCCCTTCACCCAGCCAAAACGATCGCCACGGGTGGTGAATTCATACGGACGGGTCGGCTCGAAGGTCAGCCCGGCACGGCGCTCCACTTCCGCCTTAAACACATCCGGGCCAACGCGCTCCAGCGTGTATTTGGTTTTCGCATTCTTACGGTCGGTACGGTTACCCCAGTCACGCTGGGTGGTAACCACGGCTTCAGCCACATCGAGAATTTTCTCCAGTGGCAGATAACCGAACTCGCTGGCGGTACGGGCGTAAGTGGCTTTATTCCCGTGGTCGATAGACAGTCCGCCGCCCACCAACAGGTTAAAGCCAATCAGCTTGCCGTTCTCAGCAATCGCCACAAAGTTCATATCGTTGGCGTGCAGGTCGACGTCATTATGCGGCGGCACCACCACGGTGGTTTTGAACTTACGCGGCAGATAGGTTTCACCGAGGATCGGCTCAACGTCCGTGGTCGCCACTTTTTCCTGGTCCAGCCAGATTTCCGCGTAAGCGCGGGTCTGCGGCAACAGATGTTCAGACAGCTTTTTGGCCCACTCGTATGCTTCCTGATGCAGTTCAGACTCAATCGGGTTTGAGCTGCACAGCACATTACGGTTTACGTCGTTAGCGGTGGCCAGCGCATCCAGCCCCACTTCATGCAGCATCTGATGCGCCGGTTTCACGTTGCCTTTCAGAATACCGTGGAACTGGAACGTCTGACGGTTAGTGAGACGAATACTGCCGTAGAGAGTGTTATTGGTGGCAAACTTGTCGATCGCCAGCCACTGTTTTGGCGTCATAATGCCGCCCGGCAGACGGCAACGCAGCATCATCGCATGACGTGCGTCCAGCTTCTGCTCAGTACGTTCGGCACGAATATCACGGTCATCCTGCTGGTACATACCGTGGAAACGGATCAGCAGGAAGTTATCGCCGTTGAAACCGCCGGTCAGCCCGTCATGCAGGTCTTCGGCAATGCCACCGCGCAGGTAATTACTCTGTTTTTTCAGGCGCTCGGCGTCGACCAGCTTGCCTTCTACCACCAACGGCCCTGGGTATTTTTCATTGCTCATTAGTACACATCTCGCTGATAACGGCGCTCAATGCGCAGCTCACTTAAAAATTCATCCGCCGTTTCGATATCCATTGCACCGAATTCGGCTACCACTTCCAGTAATGCCTGCTCAACGTCTTTAGCCATACGATTTGCATCGCCACAGACGTAAATGTGCGCGCCCTCTTCGATCCAGCGCCACAGTTCCGCACCTTTCGCACGGATTTTATCTTGTACGTACACTTTATGATCCTGGTCGCGCGACCAGGCTAAATCAATGTTTGTCAGCAAACCGTCTTTCACGTAACGCTGCCACTCAACCTGATACAGGAAGTCTTCGGTAAAGTGTGGGTTACCAAAGAACAGCCAGTTTTTACCGCCAGCGCCTTCCGTATCACGCTGCTGCATAAAGGCGCGGAACGGCGCAATCCCGGTACCTGGACCAATCATAATCACCGGTGCATCCGGGTTGGCTGGCAGACGGAAATTGTCGTTATGCTCGATGAAGACGCGGATTTCTGCGTCCTCCTCCAGACGATCGGCCAGATAGCTGGATGCACCACCGGCGCGTGCGCGGCCTTCGATCTCAAAGCGCACGGCACCGACGGTGATATGCACTTCAGTTTCATTCTCAGCCTGCGAAGAAGCAATCGAATAGAGACGCGGCGTCAGCGGACGCAACAGGCCAAGCAACTGCTCAACGTTCAGCTCAGTCGGGGCGTAACGCGCCATATCAACAATCGGCGTGTTCTGCGCGTAATGATGGAGTTTGGCTTTCTCATCAATCTGCGCCAGTAACGCTTCATTGCGGGAAAGCTGAGCATACTGCTCGACGATCTGCGGGGTATTGACCGTCAGTTCATAATGCTTTTGCAGGGCCTCGGCCAGTGGCAATGTTTCACCGTTCACGCTGACCGGCTCATCGCCTTTCAGCCACAACAGCGCCAGCAGCTCTTTCACCAGCAGCGGATCGTTTTCGAACCACACGCCAAGGGCATCGCCCGGCTGGTAACGCAACCCGGAGTCACCCAGATCAATTTCAATATGACGCACGTCTTTATCAGAATCACGGCCCGTGATTTTCTGATTAACCGCAAAGCTGGCAGCCAGAGGGGCTTCTTTGCTGTACGGGCTGCTGTGAATTTCATTCACGCTACCGGTTGCCGCTGCGGCAACCTGACCTGCGCTGGCATCCGGCACGCGAGCCTTGAGGATATCAACCACCTGCTTACGCCAGGCTTCTGCCTGTTGCGCGTATTCCACGTCAGCGTCAACGCGATCCAGCAGACGTTCACCGCCCAACTCGGCCAGTTTGTTGTCAAAATCTTTTCCGGCCTGGCTGAAGAATTCGTAAGAAGTATCGCCCAGACCAAACACCGCAAAGGCGCTGCCGTCCATTTTTGGCGCTTTCTTCGACATCAGGAATTTATGCAGCGCAACGGCTTCTTCCGGCGGTTCCCCCTCGCCCTGCGTGGAGGTTACCACCACCAGCAACTTCTCCTGTCCGATCTGCTTGAACTTATAGTCACCGGCATTCACCAGGTTGACGTTCAGGTTCGCGGCCAGCAGGTCATCCCGCAGCTGTTCGGAAAGGCGACGTGCATTGCCGGTTTGCGATGCAGAAAGAAGGGTGACGGTTGGCACCTCAACCGCAGTGGGCGCGCTGGCAACTGCCGCTCCCGGCGCCTGATTGACCATGCCCCAGAAATAACCGGAAAGCCACGCCAGCTGGGTGGGGGAATAATCACCGGTGGCAGCCTGTAAGCGGGCAAGCTGGTCTGGATTTAACGGAAGCATGTTAGAAGGTGCCTGAGTCGTCATTGCGTTGAAAATTCCACAGTCAGAGGTCTATTAACAACAGGGTAAGGGCAAGCATAACAACCCTTAAATAAGGGTTGGTAATAATTAATAACCAAAATGACTAAACGGTTTTTATGGTAAGCATTAGCGACAAAACAGGTTAGCCATTTCTATATTATTCAATACGTTAAAACCAACACCTTTTACAGGTGTTTCTGGTTATCGCGTTTAGCCGGGAAACGGGTGCGAAAAAAGCTGTTTTCCGGTATCCTGCGGCGGTTTTATTGATAAAGACTGAGACTGTCACTATGGCGACTACGCTGTTTAAAGATTTTCAATTCGAAGCCGCGCACCATTTACCGAATGTGCCTGCAGGGCACAAATGCGGCCGCCTGCACGGGCACTCCTTTATGGTTCGTCTGGAAATTACTGGCGAAGTGGATGCGCATACGGGCTGGGTAATGGATTTTTCAGAGATTAAGGCGGCGTTCAAACCCGTTTATGATCGTCTGGACCATTATAATCTCAACGATATCCCAGGGCTGGAAAACCCAACCAGCGAAGTGCTGGCAGCGTGGATCTGGCAACAGATGAAGCCGGTTCTGCCGCTGTTAAGCGCCGTACTGGTGAAAGAGACCTGCACCGCTGGCTGCGTCTATCGCGGTTAGCTGCCAAACAGGCCCGGTTGACGCCCGTTAACCCGGCCTGCTTTTTCTATATGCGTTTTCCAGAAAAGCTTATGAATTAAATATATATTCTTAGAGAATATATTATATCATTTGAAGATATAAGCGTATTTTCTTACCCCGTGATAATCTCTCGCCATTGAATAAATAGATCAAACCAGGCCCAAAATAATTCGAATTGCAGGACTAAAAGGCTTTAGCCTTTTTGAACAGCGCAACGCGCTGGCCCCTTGGGGCGAGGCTAAGCCGAGTAACGCGGCAAGCGAGTGAATCCCGATGAGCTTACTCAAGTAAGTGATTCGGGTGAGCGAGAGCAGCCAACGCACCTGTAGTTCGAAGGATGAAGGGTATAAAGGTGTGAAATGCCAGCATGGCTTACCTTAGCAATTGATTCTTTCTGGCCGATGCTCTATGCCGGTGTGACATTTACCATTCCTTTAACGCTGGTCTCTTTTGCACTGGGTTTATCACTGGGCTTTATCGTTGCCCTGGCTCGTTTATACGGACCTAAGCCACTGCAATATATCGTGCGCTTTTATGTCTGGCTTATTCGCGGCACACCATTACTGGTGCAGTTATTTCTTATTTTCTATGCGCTGCCTGGCATTGGAATTACCCTTGATGCTTTCCCGGCTGCGGTGATTGGCTTCACGCTGAATATTGGTGCTTATACCTCTGAAGTGATCCGCGCCACCCTGCTCTCGGTGCCCAAAGGCCAGTGGGAAGCAGCGCACTCTATCAGTATGAGCTGGGTGCAGGCGCTACGTCGTATCATTATTCCGCAGGCGGCACGCATTGCCGTTCCACCGTTATCCAACACCTTTATTTCGCTGGTAAAAGATACCTCTCTGGCCTCGGTGATTACCGTTCCTGAGATGTTTCTTGCCGCCCAGCGTATTGCGGCCGTCACCTACCAGCCATTAATACTGTATACCGAAGCTGCCATTATTTATTTATTAATCAGTTCTGTTTTATCCGCATTACAGACCAGACTGGAAAGCAAGCTCGCCAGCAACAGTACGGTAAAGGAAAGAGATAATGATAAAATTATCCAGCATTGAAAAACAATTTGATGGCAATCCGGTTTTAAAGAATATTAATCTGACGATTAATGAAGGTAGCGTAACGGCACTTATCGGCCCTTCCGGCAGCGGTAAAAGTACATTATTACGCTGCATCAACCTGCTGGAAATACCACAGGCAGGCGAGTTGACCATTGGGAATGAACATATTGCATTTTCCGGCAGTCAACGCGTTGCCCGAAAAGATATTCGCCGTATTTGCCAGCAAACCGGCATGGTATTCCAAAACTTTCAGCTGTTTCCGCATCTGACGGTGATTGAAAACATTATGGAAGGGTTGATTACCGTCCATAAGCAGCATCCTGCCCAGGCCCGTGAACGTGCTGAAGCGCTGCTGAAGAAAGTGGGCATGATCCATAAACGCGATGCCTGGCCTGCCACCCTGTCCGGTGGTCAGCAGCAGCGCGTGGCGATTGCCCGTGCACTGGCGCCCTCACCCAAGGTGCTGCTGTGCGATGAACCCACCTCGGCGCTGGACCCGGAACTGTCACTGGAAGTGGTGGCGGTGCTAAAGGACCTGGCAAAAGAAGGGATGACCATGCTAATGGCGACGCACGACCTGCGTCTGGCCGCCAATATTGCTAATCACGTGGTGTTTCTCGAAGCGGGGGAGATCGTTGAGACGGGAACCTCCCGCGACCTGTTTACCCGCGCCGAGAAACCCAGAACCAAAGCGTTTATCTCCACCCTGACCGACACATTGCCCGATTCCTGGGAAATATAATTAAGACCACATCACAGACAGCATTCAGGAGTTTTTCATGAAAAAGATCGCAACGTTGTTACTGGCAGGCCTGGTCCAGCTAAGTTTCTCTTCTGCGGCACTGGCAGAAACTGACCTCGCTAAGATCCAGTCGGCTGGCGTGCTGAAAATCGGTACAGAAGGCACCTATCCACCGTTTACTTACCACGATGCTTCCGGCGCGTTAACCGGCTTTGATGTCGAGATCGGCCGTGAAGTCGCCAAGCGCCTGAACGTGAAAGCGGAATTCGTGGAAGGAAAGTGGGATGGCCTGATCGCCGGACTGGACGCGAAACGTTACGAAGCCGTGATTAACCAGGTCTCTATTACGCCAGAACGTCAGCAAAAATATGATTTCTCTGTGCCGTATATCGCCTCAAAAGGCGTGCTGATTGTCCGCAGCGATAACACCAGCATCAAATCCTTTGAAGATTTGAAAGGCAAAAAATCAGCGCATACGCTGACCAGTAACTATGCGCAGCTGGCACGCAGCTACGGCGCGGAGATTGTAGGCACTGATGGCTTTAACCAATCGGTCGATCTGGTGGCCAGCGGCCGTGCCGATGCCACCATTAACGATAACCTGTCGTACCTCGACTTTAAAAAGCATAAGCCGGACGCGAAAGTGAAAATTGCCGCCACCCGTGCCGATGCCGAGCAGGAAGGTATTTTAATTCGTAAAGGAAACCCTGAGCTGAAAGCCGCCATTGATAAAGCCCTGGCGGAGATTAAAAGCGACGGGACTTATCAGCGCATCTCTCAGCACTATTTTGCTGCTGACGTTTCCAAATAATACCCCGCAGTGAAATCCGCAGGGCGGCCGATGCCCTGCGGAGCCTCTTCTCCTGCTTACAGAGTGACTTCAATGACGATCTCCTCCACTGACCTGTTTACCGTCGTTCAGCCCACGGTGCCACTGGCCGATCCGCATGTACTGTCCGATATCCGCGACCGGCGCAGTATTATCGATGCGATCTTTGATGCGCTTGTCAGACGCAACGATGCGGGCGTGTTTATTCCGTGGCTGGCGGAAAGCTGGTCAGTGGAGGACGATTGCCGACGCTGGCGCTTCAAGCTGCGCGCTGGCGTGCGCTGCCATAACGGGGCCATCCTTACCCCCTTTGATGTTCAGGCCTCTCTGCTGCGCGCCCTCTCACCGGAAATGCCGGGCGAGCTGGGTACGCAGGGCGTGCTGCGCAGCTATCTGGAACAGGCCACGGTGTCGGTTGCCGATGATGGCTGGCTGACCGTCAACAACCCGCAGCCTTTTGCTGACCTGCTGGATTTGCTGGTGGATATTGCCATTGTTCCGGCAGACAGCCTGCACGCGTTGCCACAAAAGCCCGTTGGCAGCGGCCCTTACCAGTTCTCAGAGCAGCAGCCAGGGCGTATTACCCTGCGGGCCTTTGAGGAACACTGGGCCGGTAAACCGCCAGCCGCCACGCTGGTGTGGCTGGCCGAACCTGATGCCGTGCAGCGCCAGGCGCTGTTTGCCCGTGGTGAGGCCGATCTGCTGGTGGACCCGCTGTTTGAGACCACAGGCACGCAACACGTCGTCTGCCAGCGCAGTTATCTGTGCATTATTTTTCTGTTGAATCTGTTCGAGGGTGCTACACAGGATGTGCGAGTCAGAAAGGCGCTGAATCATGCCATTGATCGTCAGGCGATTATCGCGCATCCGCAGATTGCAGCAGGCCATGCGCGTCCCTTAGCCGGACCGTTAACGGCGCGCCACAGCGGTATTCCGCAGGATGTGCAGCCTTATCGCTACGATCCTGATGCGGCACGGCAACTGCTGGCAGACGCAGGTTATGCCTCCGGGCTGACGCTGGCGCTGGCGCTCCCGGCACGTTTTCCTGACGAGTCGATTGTGCTGGCCCGGCATATCGCGCAGGCGCTTCAGGCGGTGGGTGTGACGGTCGATTTGACCATCCATGAAGACCGACCGGCCTATGCGCAGCGGGTACGTGATAAGCAGTTTGGCGATATCGCCTGCTTTGACTCCAGCCCGGCCAGCGGCTGGCGCGTTTACCGCGAAAAACTGGATTCCCGCCAGCAAGGCCCGTGGTGGCAGGGCTATCACAGTGAGGAACTGAATGCGCTGCTTGACCGCGCCGCCGCGACCGCTGATGACGAGCAACGTGCGGCGATCATGCGCCAGGCGTTTACACAGGTTCACGATGAGGCTCCGTGGCTATTTTTGTATGCCCCGGATCATCGCTGGGCGCTGGGCGAGAAAGCCAGCGGCTGGCAACCCTGCGCGGAAGGACGGGTAAGGATCCTTTAGTCATGCTGGTCGACCGGAAAATGTTGACTGTGCTGGTCGACCGGAAAAAATGGTCGACCACTACTGGTGAATCCCTCTTCCGTGGTAACGCTATTCAGTCTGCACCACTAAGCAGTCGCCCGGCGTCCTCTGCACCAAACCACGCCACCAGAAAATCCAGCAGCGCGCGCAGACGCGCGGACTGATACTGCCGCGACGTATAGATGGCATACAGCCCCAGCTCATCAAGCTGATACTGTGGCAGCAATGCCACCAGTTCACCGCTCGCCAGCAACGGCCCGGCACTGTAGTTCGGCTGCATTGAGATGCCAGCGCCCGCCAGGGTGGCAGAGAGCAGCATCACCGAATCATTGCCGCTCAGATTGCCACTCACCGCCACCGCTTCTTTCTCCTCCCCCCGGGTGAAGTGCCACAAACTTTTACCGAAATGCGAATAGGCCAGGCAGTTGTGGCGGGTGAGATCCTGCGGGATCAGCGGCGTTCCCGCGCGCGCCAGATAAGCAGGCGCCGCACAAATCACCGACTGACAGGTATGCAACGGGCGGGCAATCAGGTTCGGCTCCAGCTGAGCGGTAATGCGCAGCGCCAGATCAATGCGTTCCTCCACCAGATTGACCCGTTGATTACTGATATGCAGATCGATACGCACCCGGGGATAGCGCTGCTGAAATGCGGTCAGTGCCACCATCAGCACGCTCTGCCCCAGCGACAGCGAGCAGGAGACGCGTAACAGCCCGGAGATCGCCTCCCCCTCCGGCTGGTTGCTGTGCTCAATCTCGGCAGACAGCGCCGCCAATTGCTGGCAACGTGCCAGTGCATGTTCTCCCGCAGGTGTCAGGCTCAGACGGCGGGTGCTGCGATGCAGCAGACGCGCCCCGGCCCAGCTTTCCATCTGATTCAGATAGCGGGTGACCATTGCGCGCGACATATCCAGCGTATCCGCTGCCGCCGACAGGCTGCCGCGCTGCACAATGGTGATAAAAACCGTCGCTGCGGTGACGCGATCCATAATATGTCCGTTTTATGCAACAATCTGTTGCCTGATAGTCGGTTTATCTGCTGTATTTTGCAACCTACACTGTGTTCTTTTCCGACTCACAGGTTATTTAAGATGAAAACCCGCCTCACTTTACTGCTCGCGCTGACCGCCAGCGCCCCACTGTATGCCGCTGAAACCCTGAAACTGGATGTGTATAATCCGGGCGAAGCCAGCATGTTTGCGGTTTCCAGCGAAATCATCTCCGGCCCACATGAAGTGGTGCTGATTGATGCCCAGTTCCAGCGCAATG
Organism: Erwinia sp. AnSW2-5; assembly: GCF_045107195.1. Classification (NCBI taxonomy): domain Bacteria; kingdom Pseudomonadati; phylum Pseudomonadota; class Gammaproteobacteria; order Enterobacterales; family Erwiniaceae; genus Erwinia; species Erwinia sp. AnSW2-5. The sequence continues at coordinate 109,074 of NZ_JBJGXA010000027.1, read as the reverse complement.
ATGCCGAAGCCCTGGTCAAACGCATCAAGGCGACCGGGAAAACACTCACCACGGTATTTATCAGCCAGTCGGACCCGGATTTCTACTTTGGTCTTGATACGATTAAGCGTGCCTTCCCACAGGTAAACATTCTCGCCACGGCGGCCACCGTTGATCTGATTAAGCAAAGTAAAGACGGCAAGCTGGCCTTCTGGGGACCGAAGATGGGCGCCAACGCGCCGCAGTCGCTGATTGTTCCTGACGTATTGAAAGGCGACCATTTCCAGGTGGACGGTGAGCGCATTGAGGTGAAAGGGGTGAATGGCCCGCAGCCGCAAAATACGTATTTGTGGGTGCCGAAACTGAAGACCGTGCTGGGCGGCGTAGTGGTGTATGGCAACAATATTCACGTCTGGATGGCCGATGCGCAGTCAGCCACCGAGCGCTCAGTGTGGCAGCAGAAGCTGGAGGCGATCAGCGCGCTGAAACCCACACGCGTCGTACCAGGGCATTTCCTGCCGGGCGTATCAGAGACGCTCGCTTCCGTGACGTTTACACAACAGTATCTGAAAACCGCCGAAACAGTGCTGGCAGAGAGTAAAGATGCCGCCAGTTATACTGCGACGATGAAGGCGAAATACCCTGATTTAAAAGATGAGTCGAGCCTGGAGCTGAGTGCGAAAGTGCTGAAAGGCGAGATGAAGTGGCCACAGTAAACCGCCAGGGCCTGAAATCGTAGGGCACCGGCATCCGCAATGGGCGAGGCATGCCTCGCCCCTACACGACCATGTCGGCCCCGAAATCGTAGGGGCGAGGCACGCCTCGCCCGTTGCAGATCAGGCAATATTCAAATACTTATGCGTCTGCATTGATAACCGCCAGTTACGCGCGATGCAGGTTTCAATGCACAGCTTTGTCGCATCATCCTTCTGACTGATCGGCTGTAGCGCAATAATTCGCGCCTTATCATCACTGAGCGTTGCCAGCAGATCATCCAGCGCATCAACATCGCGCTGACGCGCTACCGGATGCTTCACCTCATCGGCACGCACCAGCGCCTGGTTCAGCACGTCATATCCACCACGCATATTGACCTTCGGCGACACCGTCACCCAGGTTTCCGGCGTACAGCGCACCTCATGCGTGCCGCTGGTTTCAATCTGGCAGCCAAAACCGTGCTGCTGAAGAGCCGCGGTCAGCGGAGTCAAATCGTGAATGCACGGCTCACCGCCTGTAATCACAATATGCTTCGCCGTCCAGCCATGCTGGCGGATCACGTCGATCAGGGCCTCCGCATCGGCGGCGCCCCAGGCATCGGTTTCGACGGTTTTCAGCAGAATATCTCCCAGCGATGTCTCCCGATCGGCCAGCTTATCCCAGGTATGTTTGGTGTCACACCAACTGCAGCCCACCGGGCATCCCTGCAAGCGGATAAAAATTGCCGGTACGCCGGTATAAAGACCTTCGCCCTGCAACGTCTGGAACATTTCATTTATCGGGTACTGCATCAACATCTCGACTGGTGGCTAAAATACGGGCGCAGATTATGGCAGATTGACAGAATAAGGCCAAACAAAGCGTGCCAATCATTGCGCCGCTGTTAACCGTCCCTCTAAATGCGGACGGTCAACGGCCCGACAACCGGGGTTAAAACGTCTCCCAGTGACCTTCGTCGGTGGCAGCCGCTTTACGCGGTGCAGACAGTCGTGGGGTTTTAAGCACCTGAGCACTACGGTTGACGGCAACGGCCGCGTGCTGTGGTCCGATTTTAAACACGGCAACCGCCTGAGACAGCAGGCTGGCCTGCTCTTCCAGTGACGCTGACGCGGCCGCAGACTCCTGCACCAGCGAGGCGTTCTGCTGCGTCACCCGGTCCATCTCGGTGACCGCCAGGCCAATCTGGTCGATGCCACGGCTCTGTTCATCAGACGCTGAGGAGATCTCACCCATGATATCGGTGACGCGCACCACCGCACCGACGATATCCGTCATGGTTTCCCCCGCTGTCGCCACCTGCTGCGAACCGGCATCAACGCGATTCACTGAGTCCTCAATCAGGGTTTTAATCTCGCGGGCAGCCTGCGCGCTGCGCTGGGCAAGATTACGCACTTCGCCTGCCACTACGGCAAACCCGCGCCCTTGCTCACCGGCTCGGGCCGCTTCAACCGCCGCATTCAGCGCCAGGATGTTGGTCTGGAAAGCGATGCCGTCGATCACGCTGGTGATATCGGCGATCTTTTTAGAACTGCCAGCGATCTCATTCATGGTTTTCACCACGCCGTCCACCACCCGGCCACCTTTCGCTGCCGTTTCTGAGGCGTTCTTAGCCAGCTGTGACGCCTGACGGGCGTTTTCGGCGTTCTGCTTCACGGTCGCCGTTAACTCTTCCATGCTGGCTGCTGTTTGCTCCAGCGAGGCCGCTTGCTGCTCGGTACGGGAAGAGAGATCGTTGTTACCCTGTGAGATCTCACTCGCCCCGGTGTAAATAGCATTCGAACTGTCACGCACATTACTCACGGTGCCGATCAGCGACTGCTGCATCTGCGTCAGGCTGCTGGCCAGCACACCCATTTCACTGCGCCCATCCACCACCAGGGTTTCAGAAAGATCACCTGCCGCGATGCGCTGGATATGCACCAGCAGCTGTTTCAGTGGTGTTAACAAAACACGTTTGATTACCACCCAAACCGACACCACCAGCAGCAGCAATATCAGTACCACCGCCCCCAGCGTCCAGACCATGTGGTTGTAACCGTTCTGATTATCGGTAACGCCCACCGCCAGCAGATTGCTGTTCTGCTCACGCCAGCGGTCATAATTTTTTTCTAAATCATCCTGTGCTTTCTGCGCTTCCAGATTGCCGTACGCCTCGTAGTTATTGGCACCCAGATATTGGATAGACTGTTTCATGGTGTCATGCATCAGCTGGTAGCTGCTGACGATGGCTTCATCCAGTGTCGTATTCTGGCCCTCTACCGCCGGATACTTTTTATAACGGGCAAAATGTTGTCCGGCATCATCCAGCGTTTCAGTGGCCTGGCCCAGCAGTTTTTCAATCGCCGCCATTGAGGCAGGATCGGCCTGCTTTTTCAGGATGCGGATAGCGACCCGGTTGATGGTGACCCGCGTTTTGACCAACGTTTGCCAGGCATCACTCAGTTGTCCCTGCTGCTCAGTCAGAATCGTGGCACGGGTGAAGTTGGCTTTGTCCTGGCTTATTGCATTGAATGAGAGCGCGCTGGAGACGAGCAATAAGGTACTAAAAATGATCAGCATGATGACGATGCTGGTGACGACTTTTATATTTTTTAGCATGGTGCGCACTCTGTGATTGGGTTAGCCCGGTAACAGCTAATATCGGTTCAGAGTGGTGTTTACTTTAATTACTTACAAAAGCGCGGTGGGCGGCCTCTGACGGGCCGCCCGGATTGATAAATTACATAAATCTGTTGTCGTGCATCTGCACCATTGCCTGCTTCGCCACGTCTTTCGCCCCACTCAGGGTAAAGTGCCCGTAATCGTTTGAGGTCGGATGGCCGTCAGACGCCAGCCCGCGACAGATGTTGCCAGGGCAGACTATCGAATAGACCGAGATATAAGGCGTCCCCTGCCCGGCCATCGCCGTTCGCATTTGTGCGTCCGTCGCGCGGACCTCCTTCTTAATTGATGAGGCAACCAAATCTTTCCGCCCGTCCGTCTGATAGGCCAGCAGGTCCGGCAGCGCTTCGGTATATTCGACGGTCGGCCCCATGACGATGATATTGACAGAGCGGGATTTCAGGTGTTCAAGCGTCGCACGCAGCGGCGCGATATCCTCCGGTGCCCAGCGCGCCGAAATGATAATGCCGTCAATAAGGTGTTCCTTGATCCACTGGTCGTAGACATAGTCCACCAGTCGGGTACACGGATTGCGCAGTGACTGCTGGTACAGCGGTTTACAACCTGCGGAGGTCGCCTGAATCACATTCACCCCATCCCCCGCCGCCAGGCTGATCGCCCGCCACAGATGCGCCGCGTGGCTGTCGCCGATCATCACATAGTTCTTCGCGGTCGGAGAGGTTTTGAGGCAGAACTCACGGTCAAACGGCTTATCTTCATCGCTCTTGCCATCGACGAAACACTGCCCGCGACGATACTGATAGTCGAACTCCGGCATCTTGCTGTATTCCGAGTACTGCGCCAGCGCCAGTGCAGCCGGAGAGAACTGCCCGGAACTGTTGCTGATATGGCCTTTATACAGCGCCCCGCTGGCCATCACGGCAAGCCCGATCACCGACGCCGTCACAATGCGGCCTGGGCTGATGTAAGACAGTTTGTAGCGGAACGGGATTTCAATCAGATAGCGTGATGCCACCGCCAGACCAAAGGTTAAGACGAGGATCACCAGCTCGCGCACGCCCGGTTCAAAGTTAAAGAACATGCGCGAGTAGACAATGATCGGCCAGTGCCACAGGTACAGGCAGTAGGAGATCATACCGATATACACCACCGGCTTCAGTGCCAGCAGACGCGAGACCACAGACTGCTGGCCTGCCAGGATAATCAGGAAGCTGCCGATGCACGGATAGAGCGCATTCCACGCTGGGAAAGGCAGAGTGGTATCCAGCCAGAGAAAACCAAACAGGATCAGCGCCAGCCCGCTAAGGCTCATGGCATGCTTTAGGGTGGCACTGTAATGGGCAGTTTTAGCTTCCAGCCCGGCGATAGCAATAATGCCACCGAGCGCCATCTCCCAGGCGCGGGTTGGCAGCATATAGAAGGTGAAGGTGGGCTTGCGCGTGACGCCATAAATACTCAGCAACAGCGAACCGACAATCACCAACAGCATCACCTGAGTGGTACGGTTGCGGAACAGGCGGATCACCGCCAGCAGGATGATCGGGAAGAGAATATAGAACTGCTCTTCCACCGCCAGCGACCAGGTATGCAGCAGCGGCTTCAGATCGGCCGGACCGTCAAAATAGCCGGTGGTTTTCCAGAAAAAGATATTCGATGCCGACAGCAGTGCCGCCAGCGCGCTATCACTCAGGTCGGTAAACTGAGCGGGAAGCAGATGGGAATAACCAAATATCATCACCGCCAGCAGCACCACAAACAGCGGGGGCAGAATGCGCAGGCAGCGACGCTTATAGAAATCGAGGTAAGAGAAGTTACCACTCATGGCACTGTTGTAAATGATGCCGCAGATCAGATAGCCGGAAATCACAAAGAAGATATCCACGCCGGTAAAGCCGCCGGGTATCCCCCCTATTCCCATGTGGTAGGCAATAACCGGCAGTACGGCGAGTGCGCGTAGCCCGTCAACATCAGCACGGTATTTCATATTTCCTGATCCTGGTTACAAATAGTCACCGCGAATTTACACAAAATGACGCATAAAAACGCCCTGCAACCCATGAACCAGGACTTTTCTGCCTTCAGGCAATAACCTTAACTGGCTGAAAAATAAAAAATAAGCAAAAAAAAGCCCCGTCAGGAGACGGGGCTTTTCAGATAATCCTCAACCGGATAACCGGTTCAGAATATCGGCAGCTTACTGACCTTTAACTTCTTTCAGGCCGTTGAATGGCGCACGGTTGCCCAGCGCTTCTTCGATACGGATCAGCTGGTTGTACTTAGCAACACGGTCAGAACGGCTCATGGAACCGGTTTTGATCTGGCCAGCTGCAGTACCTACCGCCAGGTCAGCGATAGTGGCATCTTCAGTTTCACCTGAACGGTGAGAGATCACCGCAGTGTAGCCCGCGTCTTTTGCCATTTTGATCGCAGCCAGAGTTTCGGTCAGAGAACCGATCTGGTTGAATTTGATCAGGATGGAGTTAGCGATGCCTTTGTCGATGCCTTCTTTCAGGATCTTGGTGTTGGTCACGAACAGGTCGTCGCCCACCAGCTGGATTTTGTCGCCCAGCACTTCGGTCTGGTATTTGAAGCCAGCCCAGTCAGATTCGTCCAGGCCATCTTCGATAGAGACGATTGGGTACTGTTTGGTCAGGTCTTCCAGGAAGTGAGTGAACTCTTCAGAAGTGAAGGCTTTGTTGCCTTCGCCAGCCAGCACATATTTGCCGTCTTTGTAGAATTCAGACGCTGCACAGTCCATTGCCAGGGTGATGTCTTTACCCAGAACGTAGCCTGCTTCTTTTACCGCTTCAGCGATAACAGCCAGTGCTTCTGCGTTTGAACCCAGGTTTGGCGCATAGCCACCTTCGTCACCTACCGCAGTGCCCATGCCTTTAGATTTCAGCACTTTTGCCAGGGTATGGAACACTTCAGAACCCATACGTACAGCTTCTTTCAGCGTTTTCGCGCCGACTGGCTGGATCATGAATTCCTGGATGTCGACGTTGTTGTCTGCGTGCTCGCCGCCGTTGATGATGTTCATCATTGGCAGTGGCATAGAGAACTTGCCTGGGGTGCCATTCAGTTCAGCAATGTGCTCGTACAGTGGCATGCCTTTCGCAGCAGCAGCCGCTTTAGCCGCAGCCAGAGAAACAGCCAGAATGGCGTTAGCACCAAACTGTGATTTGTTCTCGGTACCGTCCAGATCGATCATGATCTTGTCGATATTGGCCTGGTCTTTGGCATCTTTGCCTGTTACCGCGTCAGCGATAGGACCGTTAACAGCAGCAACAGCTTTAGTTACGCCTTTACCCAGGAAACGAGATTTGTCACCGTCACGCAGTTCCAGCGCTTCGCGAGAACCAGTAGAAGCACCTGATGGCGCTGCTGCCAGACCTACAAAGCCGCCTTCCAGATGCACTTCAGCTTCAACAGTCGGGTTTCCACGAGAGTCGATGATTTCGCGACCGATGACTTTAACGATTTTGGACATTAGTTTTTCCTCAGTACAAGTTAGCTTAAACTTAGACACACGGCTTGAAACCCAGAGACTTCAAGCCGTTATGAAAATACTTATTTTGCCAAACGCTTCTGGTACTCGCTGGCAGCTTTCACAAAGCCACTGAACAGCGGATGCCCGTCCCGAGGTGTTGAGGTGAATTCCGGATGGAACTGACACGCAACAAACCATGGGTGGTTAGGAAGCTCAATGATCTCAACCAGCTGGTCATCCCCGGAGCGACCTGCAACACGTAAACCGGCCGCTTCAATCTGCTTCAATAGCATATTGTTGACTTCATAACGATGACGGTGGCGTTCAACAATGGTGTCAGAACCATAAAGGTTACGCACCAGGCTGTTATCCGTCAGCTGGCACTGCTGGCTACCCAGGCGCATGGTGCCGCCCAAATCGCTCTGCTCAGTACGCTGCTCAACATTGCCTTCTTCGTCACGCCATTCAGTAATCAGCGCCACAACCGGGTACTTACAGTCAGGAACGAATTCAGTCGAGTTCGCGCCGTCCATATGTGCCACGTTACGGGCAAACTCCATTAACGCGACCTGCATCCCGAGGCAAATGCCCAGGTATGGAATATTGTTTTCGCGGGCGTACTGCGCCGTCATCAGTTTGCCTTCCACGCCACGATAGCCGAAACCACCAGGAATGAGGATAGCATCCAAATCCTTCAGCACTTCGACACCACGGGTTTCAACATCTTGAGAGTCAATCAGTTTGATATTCACCGTCACACGGTTTTTCAGACCACCGTGCTTCAGGGCTTCGATCACTGATTTGTACGCATCCGGCAGTTCGACATATTTGCCGACCATCCCGATGGTCACTTCGCCACCTGGATTCGCTTCCTGATAAATCACCTGCTCCCACTCGCCAAGGTTGGCTTCCGGGGCATTCAGGTTGAAGCGCTTGCAGATAAAGTCATCCAGGCCCTGCGATTTCAGCATGCCAGGAATTTTGTAGATGGAGTCGACATCTTTCAGTGAGATAACGGCTTTTTCCGGCACGTTACAGAACAGCGCAATCTTAGCGCGTTCATTGGCCGGAACCGCGCGGTCAGAACGGCAGATCAGCACATCTGGCTGAATACCGATAGACAACAGCTCTTTCACTGAATGCTGGGTTGGCTTTGTTTTCACTTCGCCCGCAGCTGCCATATACGGCACCAGCGTCAGGTGCATATAGATGGTGTGCTCACGACCCACATCAACCGCCATCTGGCGAATCGCTTCCAGGAATGGCAGGGATTCGATGTCACCTACGGTGCCACCAATTTCCACCAGCACGACATCATGGCCTTCGCCACCTTCAATGATGCGCTCTTTGATGGCATTGGTAATGTGCGGGATCACCTGAATAGTCGCACCCAGATAGTCGCCACGACGCTCTTTGCGCAGGACTTCTGAATAGATACGGCCCGTGGTGAAGTTGTTACGGCGGCTCATCTTAGTACGGATGAAACGCTCGTAGTGACCGAGATCCAGATCGGTTTCCGCGCCATCATCGGTGACATAAACTTCACCGTGTTGGGTTGGACTCATGGTACCTGGGTCCACGTTGATGTACGGGTCCAGCTTCATGATGGTCACGTTAAGACCACGTGCTTCAAGGATAGCGGCCAGGGAAGCTGCGGCAATGCCTTTACCCAGAGAGGAAACGACCCCGCCGGTCACAAATATATAGTTCGTTGTCATGCTGAACCTGAGAATGTAGGTTTAAAGACGATGGAATGAGTAACCAAGACGGGAAAATAGTATACCCGAAACACCCCGTTGCGACAATTGCTCGTTTCCGGTTGTGTGCTTACCACCGCATTTACCGCCATGAGATTACCTGAATCTGCGCATCAGGAGGTTGACGCGCGTCACATTTTTGTTGAATCGTGTCAGCCAATTATTCCTGGGATTTCACAACCTGCCAGGCAGCTTCCATCTGTTCGAGGGTCGCCTGCTGCATTTCCATCCCCTGTGCGGCAATAATCTGCTCAACCTGGCGAAAACGACGTTCAAACTTGGTGTTGGCCTTTTGCAGCGCGGTTTCGGCTTTGCTACCGAGGTGCCGTGACAGGTTAACCGTGGCAAACAGCAAATCACCAATCTCTTCTTCCAGCTTGTCCTGATCGATAACCGCCTGCTGCGCTTCGTGCATCACTTCATCAATCTCTTCATGCACTTTATCAAGCACCGGCCCAATCGTGGCCCAGTCGAAGCCGACATTACTGCAACGCTTCTGGATTTTATGGGCACGCATCAGAGCGGGCAAGGCCTGCGGGATATCATCCAGCGCCGAATGCTGGGCTTTTCCGGCACGCTCATCGCTTTTAATTTTTTCCCAGTTCACCAGCACCTCAGCGCTATCGCTGACCTGCACATCGGCAAAGATATGCGGGTGGCGGCGCTCCAGTTTGTCGCTGATGGCATGACAGATATCATCGAAGTTAAAGCGCCCCTCTTCCTGTGCCATCTGGGCGTAGAACACCACCTGGAACAGTAAATCACCCAGCTCACCGCGCAGATCATCAAAGTCGGCGCGGTTTATCGCGTCAATCACTTCATAGGTTTCTTCGAGGGTATAAGGGGCGATAGAGGCAAAGGTCTGCTGGCGATCCCACGGGCAACCGTTTTCCGGATCGCGCAGGGTTTTCATGATGCCCAGCAGGCGATCGAGAGAAGTCATAAAATTTCCTGATTTAAGTTTAAAACCGGCCACGCCGTGGCGTAACTGGCGCAGGCAGTTTGTTCACCGCCAGCGCACAATCCCCCGGGAGCATACATGAGTATGTGACCAGGGGTGAGCACTGCCGGGGGACAAAATGGCAAGTAAAGTCGCCAACTGACAGATTAATGAAGACGTTTAGCGTCGATGATATCTGGGACCTGGTTAAGCCGCGCTATCACCCGGCTCAACACCTGCTGGTTATAGATCTCAATATCCATATCAATCGTCGCCAGCTGTTTTTTGGTGTCGCTGTGGCTGGATACGCCCAGCACGTTCACTTTTTCATTGGCCAGGATGGTAGTGATATCGCGCAGCAGGCCGCTGCGGTCATTCGCCGTCACACGCACCACCAACGAATAACCGCTGGAATAAGTCTCACCCCAGACCGCGTCGACGATACGTTCCTGCGCATGAGACATCAGATCCGCCAGCTGATCGCAGTCGGCGCGGTGAATCGAAATACCGCGTCCCTGGGTGATAAATCCGGTGATATCGTCACCCGGAATGGGCTGGCAGCAGCGCGCAATGTGGTGCATCAGATTACCCACGCCTTCCACCACCACACGGCCGCTCTCTTTGCTACGCGGCACGCTGTTGGAGGTTTTCTGCGTCAGTTTTTGCAGCGCCTCACGATCTTCTTCCTCGGCGCTTGGCTTGTGCAGCTTCGACTGCAGGAAGTTGCTCATCTGGTTGAGGCGAACGTCACCGCCGCCGATTGCCGCCAGCAACTCATCCAGGGTATTGAAGTTATAGCGCGGCAGCAGCAGCTTTTCGGCATCTTTCAGATTGATATCAAGATGGTCCAGTTCGCTGTCGAGGATCTGACGCCCGGCAATAATATTCTTGTCGCGATCCTGCTTGCGGAACCAGGCATGGATCTTCGAGCGCCCCCGGCTGGTGGTGACATAGCCCAGGTTCGGGTTCAGCCAGTCGCGACTTGGGTTTGGCTGCCTCTGGGTGATGATGTCAATCTGGTCGCCCATCTGTAACTGATAGGTGAACGGCACAATGCGCCCGCTAATCTTCGCGCCGATGCAACGGTGGCCGATATCGCTGTGGATATGGTAAGCAAAGTCCAGCGGCGTGGAACCGGCCGGCAGGTCGACTACATCGCCTTTCGGGGTAAAGACGTAAACCCGGTCGTCGAACACCTGGCTGCGCACTTCGTCGAGCAGCTCGCCGGTGTCCGCCATCTCTTCCTGCCAGGTGATCAGCTTACGCAGCCAGGCAATGCGCTCTTCGTGGCCGGAAGCCCCGCGTGCGCTGCCACTTGCCGCGCCTTCTTTATATTTCCAGTGCGCGGCCACGCCCAGCTCGGCATCTTCATGCATCTGGCGGGTACGAATCTGGATCTCGACGGTTTTGCCTTTTGGCCCGAGAACCACAGTATGAATAGACTGATAACCGTTCGGTTTGGGGTTGGCAACGTAGTCGTCAAACTCACTCGGTAAATGGCGGTAGAGCGTATGGACAATCCCCAGCGCGCCATAACAGTCCTGTAAGCGTTCTGCCACGATGCGCACTGCGCGTACATCGAACAACTCATCAAACGACAGCGACTTTTTCTGCATCTTGCGCCAGATGCTGTAGATGTGTTTTGGGCGGCCGTACACTTCGGCCTTCACACCCTCTTTCACAATCTCCGTGCGCAGCGACTGCACGAAGGTATCAATGTAGTCTTCCCGATCGATACGGCGCTCGTGCAGCAGCTTGGCAATACGTTTGTATTCGTCCGGATGCAGATAACGGAAGCAGAAGTCTTCCAGCTCCCATTTCAGCTGGCCGATGCCCAGGCGGTTTGCCAGCGGGGCATAAATATTGGTGCACTCTTTTGCCGCCAGTACGCGTTCATCTTCCGGCGCGTCTTTCACTTCACGCAGGTGGGCGATACGCTCCGCCAGCTTGATAACCACGCAGCGGAAATCTTCCACCATCGCCAGCAGCATGCGGCGCACATTATCGACCTGCTCTGAGGCCATCGAATCATTGTGGGTGGCTTTTAGCTGACGGATGGCATCCATATCGCGCACGCCATGTACCAGCGAGACAATGGCTTTACCGTGCTGCTCTTCCAGAACCTGCTCGCTCACCACATTGGCATCAGCCAGAGGGAACAGCAAAGCCGCACGCAGCGTTTCGTTGTCCATGCTGAGCATCGAGAGGATTTCCACCATCTCGACGCCACGCCACAGTAACAGTGCCGCATCAGGATGATTTTTGGTCGCTGTTTCACAATAGCGCCAGGTATCGGCCAGTCGTTCACATGACTGCTGGTTGGAGATCCCCAGACTGGTGATCCATTGGTCGAGCGCGAACTCGCCAGCCGTATTCAGATGTGCACTTCTTACCGCAACCATATCCTCTCCTGGCATAGCCCCTTGTTCAGGGGCTTATTTCGGCTTAACAGCACCATGGATCTTCTCCTCACACCGGGTTCACTCACCGGGCGGCGATATCCGTTCCAATGGGTAGCTGGACGTCAGTCATTGGTCAGCGTCCCGGGCACGCATCGTAACGTGGCAAAATATAGACCATCATTTGCGGCGCAAGTTTTATTTGCATCAGCATGACGCCAGCCGCCGCGTTCAGATTATTTAATCCTGCATTATACGCAGCCTTCGCCCCTAATGCTGCAACGCCTTCCACACCTGCGACATTTTCGGCCACTTTTCCCATTGTCTGGATAAAATTTACCATATCGACAGTATATTTCGGCTGCGCACAACAGTTCTGCCCGCCGTTTTAGCTTAGGATTATGCGAAAACTGTTCCAGTTTTTAAAAAAAATCAGCATTCCACGTTAAAATACACGGGGGAACCGATGCAGGCCCTTCCCCATAAGCGCCCCGCCGCTTTCACACCACTGTTTCGCCATAACGCGCGACACAAAGCGGCAGCATCAATCTGAAAAAATGCATGATGTTCGCGCTTCACTATGGGGCAACACGCTATTTTTCCGGGTAAAATTTCATGATTGTGTCTTTGCGATTCACACGTCATCATTATTGGCAGGAAAATCGGGTATTGCCTGCCTCTGAAGAGGCAATTCAGCCTGTTCAGAGTACAAAGCCAGCTGGACGGCACAGAGCGAAACATCTCGCACAGGGAATATTATGACCAAATACAGCCTGCGGGCTCGAATGATGATTTTGATTCTGGCACCGACGCTGATGATTGGGCTGCTGCTCTCCACGTTTTTCGTCGTCAACCGTTATAACGAATTACAGAGCCAGCTCACCGATGCCGGGGTCAACATTATCGAACCGCTGGCGGTCTCAAGTGAATATGGCATGACCTTTCACAGCAAAGAGTCCGTTCGTCAACTGGTCAGCCTGCTGCATCGCCGCCATTCGGATATTGTGCGGGCAATTTCGGTTTTCGACGATCACAATCAGTTGTTTGTTACGTCAAACTACCACCAGACACCCGACCTTCTGCGCCTGCCGGACAATACGCCGTTAACCACTCGCTACATGAAACAGCGCCACGGCAACTCTGTGATCCTGCGTACGCCCATCCTCTCCGAAAGCTATTATCCGGATGAATCACCAGGCCAGGATGCCAAACCCAATGGTAACCCCCTCGGTTACGTCGCCATTGAACTGGATCTGCAATCCGTCAGGCTACAGCAGTATAAAGAGGTGTTTATCTCTACCCTGCTGCTCCTGCTGTGCCTGTGTATTGCCATGCTGTTTGCCTACCGTCTGATGCGCGATGTCACCGGGCCGATCCGCAATATGGTGAGTACCGTTGACCGTATCCGACGCGGTCAGCTCGACAGCCGCGTAGAAGGACATATGCTGGGTGAGCTTGACGTGCTGAAAAATGGCATCAACTCCATGGCCATGTCGCTCACCGCCTATCACGAAGAGATGCAGCAGAATATCGACCAGGCGACGTCTGACTTGCGTGAAACGCTGGAACAGATGGAGATCCAAAACGTCGAGTTGGATTTGGCGAAAAAACGTGCCCAGGAAGCCGCACGTATCAAATCAGAGTTCCTCGCCAATATGTCACATGAGCTGCGCACGCCGTTAAACGGCGTGATTGGCTTTACCCGCCAGACGCTGAAAACCACGCTGAACTCGACCCAACGCGATTATCTTCATACCATTGAGCGCTCGGCGAATAACCTGTTAAGCATCATTAATGACGTGCTCGACTTCTCGAAACTTGAAGCCGGTAAATTGATTCTGGAGACGATCCCCTTCCCGCTGCGTGCCACGCTGGATGAGGTGGTGGTTCTGCTGGCGCAGTCCGCACACGATAAAGGGCTGGAACTGACGCTCAATATTCAGAGTGACGTGCCGGATAATGCCATCGGCGATCCGCTGCGCATGCAGCAAATTATCGTCAACCTGCTCGGCAACGCGATCAAGTTCACCGAGCACGGCAATATTGATATTCGCGTAGAGAAACGCGCCCTGAGCAATAACCGTATGGAGCTGGAAGTTCAGATTCATGACAGCGGGATTGGGATTTCCGAGAAGCAGCAGTCGCAGCTGTTCCAGGCGTTCCGCCAGGCGGATGCCAGCATTTCACGCCGTCACGGCGGCACCGGGCTGGGCCTTGTGATCACACAGAAACTGGTGAATGAAATGGGCGGTGAAATCTCTTTCCACAGCCGCCTCAACCACGGTTCCACCTTCTGGTTCCACGTTAACCTTGCCCTGAACCCGAATGCCGCCAGCGATCCCCGTGTGATGGATTGTATCGAAGGCCAGCGCATGGCTTATGTGGAACCTAACGCTACGGCAGCGAAAGCACTGATGGAGATGCTGGCCGCGACACCGATGAACATCAGCTACAGCCCGTCACTCAGTGAACTTCCAGAGGCACATTATGATGTGCTGCTGATGGGCGTGCCAGTGGCCGATCCGCAGAACCTTGAGATCACCGGGGAACAGCTGACGCCGATCCTGCAACGTGCTAACAGTGTCATTATGGCCCTGCCATTCCAGATGCAGGTCTATGCGGAAGAGCTTAAAGCACGCGGCGTGACGGCCTGCCTGATTAAACCGATATCCATGACCCGTCTGATCCCCGTTCTGGTCGATCACCACCACCGTGATGCGCTGCCGTTTGCGGAACGCCAGCGCCTGCCGCTACGCGTGATGGCGGTAGATGACAACCTGGCTAACCTGAAACTGATTGGTGCGCTGCTGGAAGAACAGGTCGCGCATATTGTGCTGTGTGACAGCGGTGAAGCGGCGATTAATCAGGCGCGTCATCAGCATCTGGATATTATTTTAATGGATATTCAGATGCCGGAGATCGACGGCATTCGTGCCAGTGAAGCGATTCGTACCCTCCCGCAGCACGCCAATACACCGATTGTCGCGGTCACGGCACATGCGCTGGATGGTGAACGGGAGCTGCTGATCAAAGCAGGGATGAACGATTATCTCGCCAAACCTATTGATGAGCAGAAACTCAGCCGACTGCTGGCACGCTATACGCCGGGCGGGCAACGGATGTCGCTGCCTGTGATTGAAGTACCGGCATCCCTCGACTGGGCACTGGCATTGCGCCAGGCCGCGAACAAACCCGATCTGGCGCGTGATTTGTTGCAGATGTTGGTGGATTTCTTACCAGAAGTGCAGATGCTGATAGAGCAATATACGACGGAGAATAATACCCCTGCCCTGCGCGATATCATTCATAAACTACATGGTAGCGCCAGCTACAGCGGCGTGCCACGCATGAAGCAACTCTGCCTGGCACTGGAACAGAGCCTGCGTCAAAGCGAGGATATTACCCGGGTAGAGCCTGAGTTGTTTGAGCTACTGGATGAGATGCAGAACGTGGCGCGACTGGCGAAGGAACGGTTGAAACTGTAGGTTTTGGATAATGAGCAGAGCGGGCCTGCGTTGCAGACCCGCCCGTCGATTATCCGATCAGCTTAGCCCACTGCTCAACCCAGGGAGAAGTGACCTCTTCCGGTTCCGGATTTTCCGTCGCATCGACCAGCAGGATCTCACCCACGCGGATAGCACTTTGATCCTGTAACAGGTCAGCAAACTTTTTGCCGCCGCCGCAGAACTCATCATAGCTACTGTCGCCTAGCGCGATAATGCCGTAACGCAGCTCTGGCTGGTAACCCAGCTTATCTTTGATGCCAGCAAACAGCGTAGCAATGCTGTCTGGCAGGTCACCCTGTCCGGTGGTTGACGTGATCACCAGCACGGCTTTCTGCGCATAGCGCTGCCAGTCTTCCAGCGTGGGATCTTCAAAAATCTTCACCTGGTGGCCCGCTGCTGCCAGCAGCGGTTCCGCCTCTTCAGCCACTAACAGGGCATTACCGTAAACGGTACCAACAAAAATGCCTATCTCAGCCATGCTCTTCTCCATTATGGGATGATTGTCGTTGTTCACTATCCTGCGGGCTTTCTGCCGCGAACTCAACCCGTGGAATATCAGGGAGACAGTGCTGCCAGTTGAACAGCATCATCGCGGTTTGCCAAACCTCATCCAGCCCGGCACGCAGCACCAATGGCTCCCGGGTTACCGGGTGCGTGAGGCACAGCTCACTGGCGTGCAGCATCAGGCGATTCATGCCAAAGTTCGCCGCCGCACTGCGATTCTGCTTCAGATCGCCATGGGCACTGTCGCCGATAATCGGGTGGCGCAGATGGGTCATATGACGACGCAGCTGATGCTTACGCCCGGATTCCGGTTTCATCTCGACCAGTGAATAGCGAGAGGTTTGGTAAGGCCCAACCGGCACAGGCAGCTCGGCGGTAGCCAGCCCACGCCAGTGGGTGACGGCCGACTGCGGGGCTTTCTCAGGCTGGCTAAACTTATCAGCAATTTTGTCCAGCTCTTCGGTCAGCGCATAATCCAGCACCTCATCACCTTCCAGCCAGCCGCGCACCACGGCATGATAGGTTTTCTGCAACTGATGCTGTTCAAACTGTTCTGACAGTAAACGCGCCACTTCACTCGACAGCGCCATCAGCAACACGCCGGACGTTGGCCGATCCAACCGATGCACGGTAAACACGTGCTGACCAATCTGGTCTCGTACCGTTTGCATGACAAAACGGGTTTCATGACGATCCAGCCAACTGCGGTGAACCAGCCAACCGGATGGCTTATTCACCGCCACCAGCCACTGATCCTGATAGATAATCTCCAGCATCAGTTGTGTGACTCAAATAACTGGTCGAAGGCATTTAAACGGTGCAACAGCTGCGCGCGCTCTGGGGTTTCACCTTCCAGCCACACTTCATAATAGGGGGCAATCGCCAGCGTTGTAGGCAACGGTGCTGCGGCATCCAACAGCGCCTGCATGCGCGGCAGGAATATCCATTGCAGCCATTGTAATGGCGTCATGGTATCGACGCAGAAAGGTTCTGTGCTGGCAAGCGCCTCACTATTTGGGGCAACAGCCTGCCACAGACCCGCCTGTTTAAGCTGCGTTTCAATGGCCAGCAACCGTTCCTGAACCTGTTGTTCACGGCTCATGAGCAACCTCCTGATTAAACAATGGGGATAAAGGGCGCAAAGCATAGCATCCGCACCGTGCCGGGTAAAAATTTCAACGAAAAAAGGGGCACTGTATATACAGTGCCCCTGGTCCGTTTGCAGCGTTCCAGCTACATTTATGCTCCCTGCTCGTCCTTGAAAACTATTCCTGTCGCTCTCCGTAGCGTGCACCATCCTGATGCAAATCCTTTGGCGTCCATGACCACCGACTGCCTTGTTCGGTCCACATTCTCCGTCCTGGAGGTGTCCTTTACCTCTTCCTGAGGTTTCCTCGCTTCAATCCGGAAGCCTTTCCCTGATACGTCATCCTGACGGGTCCAACTCATTCCGTGAGTACATCGTCCTGATGTTCGTCCAGTCCTAAGCATCCTTTGCGATGGGTGCTATTTTGCCCGTTCAGCATAAGCAAACAAGACACCCGTGCCAGTTTTTTTAGGCATCTCACAGGCTGATTATCACAATCAATCTCCTAACATGATGATCTACAATATTTTTACATTTATAACGATTGAGATGTCTGCATCAGAGGGATGCGATCTCTCACAGACCCTGTGAGACATCTCGCACAAGACCAATGGGCAAACTCGCATCAATGTTCGCTAAGGGGTTGTAAGGAAATAAGAAAGTTCTTAAGAGAGGGGGCGATAACTTGTCGTTTCTGGGTACCTAACTGCTCAATAATCACTTCACCATTAAGGTTACAAACCGATACTACCTCCAGTTCAGACTCGGTGGTGGCGATAAACAGCGTAGGAGAGTGTTTAAGGCGACGCTTCATGACCAGATGCCCGATCAGGTTCTCCTGCACGCGCACAAAATCGTCTTCACTCCACACCTGTACTAATGACACTCTGTTTCCGGCAAAAGTTCCCACCATGTCTCCGCTAAATTGCGCGGTATAGAATCCGGTGACTGAAGGCTGCAAGCTGATATCGAGTGCGCGTTCAACGGCATCCAGGTTTTTTGCCAGCGTAAACGGCTGTGGCTGCCACCAGGCTTCTTCATTATGGGTGGCGATAACACAGGGCGAGGGAATGCCATGCAGATCGGCGCTCGCCGGAGCATGGCCATGTTGTTGCTGCCAGAGATCGCAATAGCGCTGACTGAAATCGCGTAAGGCCTGGGAGGTTTCTTCGATCATTATTTTTTCACTCTTTGCTGGCTGGGTTACACTGACAACCTGATGTACGCATTGGTACACAATAGTCTTCAAGCTGCCTGCCGCGGCGGGCACCCTAAGGTAACACAAGGTAACACCATGTCTTCATACGACCATCACCAGGCACTGGAAGGCCTGACTCTGGGGAAACCCACAGAATATCATGACACCTATCAACCTGAACTGTTGCAGGCTGTACCGCGCAGCCTGAACCGCGAGCCGCTGGGCCTGTATCCCGATAATCTGCCCTTCAGCGGTGCGGATATCTGGACGCTGTATGAATTATCCTGGCTGAACAGCAAAGGGCTGCCACAGGTGGCTCTGGGTGAAGTTACACTGGATGCAGGCAGCGTTAATCTTATTGAGTCCAAAAGTTTTAAGCTGTATCTGAACAGTTTTAATCAAACGCCATTTGCCGACTGGGGTGAAGTCCGTCAGACGCTGGAACGTGATCTAACAGCCTGCGCTGAGGGTAAAGTCAGCGTTGCACTGTTCCGACTGCAGGAGATTGAAAGCCAGCCCATCGGGCGCTTTAATGGCGAATGTATTGATGAGCAGGACATTGTGATTGATAACTATCAGTTCAATGCCGACTACCTACGCGATGCCACCAGCAACGAACGGGTCGAGGAGCAACTGGTCAGTCACCTGCTGAAATCCAACTGCCTGATCACTAACCAACCGGACTGGGGTTCAGTGCAGATCAGTTATCGTGGCCCGCGCATTCAGCGCGAGGCATTACTGCGTTATCTGGTTTCGTTCCGCCATCATAACGAGTTCCATGAACAGTGCGTCGAGCGTATTTTTAGCGATATTCTGCGTTACTGCCAGCCAGAAAGTCTGAGCGTTTATGCCCGCTATACGCGGCGTGGCGGTCTGGATATTAATCCCTGGCGTACCAACGATAAGTTTGTCGCCAGCCGTTCACGACTGGTCCGTCAGTAAATCGCCGATTGCAACGTTAAGCTATTGTTTAATATCACTGGAAAAGGCTACTCTGACGCTGGGCTGCGATAGCAGCCCTGGGACATTTTGCTTTTGTGATCGTCACATCACGGAGTTACTGCACCCCTGGCGGGTGTAAAGGAGTTCACTTGATTACACATGTCAGTCCTCTCGGCTCAATGGACCTGCTTTCACAGCTCGAAGTCGATATGCTGAAGCGCACGGCCAGCAGCGATCTCTATCAATTATTCCGTAACTGCTCACTCGCCGTACTGAATTCAGGCAGCCAGACCGACAGCAGCCATGAACTACTTTCCCGCTTCGAAAGCTTTGACATTAACGTGCTGCGCCGTGAGCGCGGCGTCAAACTGGAACTGATCAACCCGCCAGAAGAGGCATTTGTTGACGGGCGCATTATTCGCGCGCTTCAGGCTAACCTGTTTGCGGTTCTGCGCGACATTCTGTTCCTCAATGGCCAGATCGATAACGCCGGGCGTTTCCAACAGTTAAAAGCCGAAGATCCGGTGCATATCACCAACCTGGTGTTCTCTATTCTGCGTAATGCGCGCGCGCTGCACGTGGGTGAAGAGCCGAATACCGTGGTGTGCTGGGGGGGGCACTCAATCAATGCCATTGAATACCAATACTGCCGCAACGTCGGCTCCCAGCTTGGCCTGCGTGAACTGAATATCTGCACCGGCTGCGGGCCGGGTGTGATGGAAGCACCGATGAAAGGGGCGGCGGTAGGTCATGCCCAGCAGCGCTACAGAGATAGCCGTTTTATCGGTCTGACCGAGCCATCGATCATTGCTGCCGAGCCGCCTAACCCGCTGGTAAACGAACTGATCATCATGCCGGATATCGAAAAACGCCTGGAAGCGTTTGTGCGTATCGCCCACGGTATTATCATCTTCCCTGGGGGCGTTGGCACAGCCGAGGAGCTGCTGTATCTGCTGGGGATCCTGATGAACCCGCACAACCATGATCAGGTGCTGCCGCTGATCCTCACTGGGCCAAAAGAGAGTGCCGACTACTTCCGCGTGCTGGATGAGTTTATTGTCAGCACCCTCGGGGATGAAGCGCGTAAACACTACACCATCATTATTGATGATGCGGCCGAAGTGGCACGTCTGATGAAACAAGCGATGCCGAAAGTGAAAGAGTATCGCCGCGAAACGGGCGATGCTTACAGCTTCAACTGGGCGCTGCGCATTGCTCCCGACCTGCAAATGCCGTTTATGCCAAGCCATGAAAATATGGCGAACCTCAATCTTTCTCCCGACCAGCCTGCCGAACAGCTGGCAGCCGCACTGCGTCGGGCGTTCTCCGGCATCGTGGCCGGAAACGTGAAAGATGTCGGCATTAAGGCCATCCAGGAAAAAGGGCCGTACAAACTGCACGGCGACCCGGAAATCATGCGTCGCATGGATGATCTGCTGCAAGGGTTTGTCGCGCAGCATCGTATGAAGCTGCCGGGCAGCGCGTATATCCCCTGCTACGAAATCATTAAGTAAAGAGCGGCCTGCGGGCCGCTCAGGGTTATCTGATGATACATCTGTTAATTATCGATGCGCTGAATCTGATTCGGCGCATTCATGCGGTTCAGGGTTCCCCGTGCCAGGAAACCTGTCTGAATGCCCTGCACCAATTGTTGCTCCACACACGCCCAACGCACGCCGTGGCCGTTTTTGATGATGATGATCGTAGCGACAGCTGGCGCCATCAGATCCTGCCTGACTATAAAGCAGGACGTTCACCGATGCCGGATGCCCTGCGTGATGAAATGCCGCTGCTGCGGGCTGCCTTTGCCAGCATTGGCGTGGCCAGCTGGCACTCAAAAGGTGATGAAGCTGACGATCTGGCCGCAACACTCGCCAGCAAGGTCGCTTCCGCAGGCCATCAGGCAACGATTGTCTCAACCGATAAAGGCTACTGCCAGCTGCTGGCACCCACCATTCAAATCCGCGACTACTTCCAGAAGCGCTGGCTGGATGTCCCTTTTATTGCCGCAGAATTTGGCGTGGCTCCGGCACAGCTGACCGATTACTGGGGACTGGCAGGGATCAGCAGCAGTAAAATCCCCGGCGTTGCGGGCATTGGTGGCAAAAGTGCCAGCCAGCTACTGCAACAATTCGGCAGTCTGGCGCAAATTTATCAGCAGCTGGATCAGGTACCGGAAAAATGGCGCAAAAAGCTGGCCGAACATCAACAGATGGCGGAAATTTGTCAGCAGGTGGCAACGCTTAAAACGGATTTAGTACTGGAAGGGAATTTGAAAGATTTACGCCTGCCGTAAACGGCGGAAAAACCATACGTAAGGTCCGCGCTGAGGGCCGATCGAAACACACGATCGGCCCCCTACGTTAGGTTTATCGCTCGTCGCGACGGCCCGGTTCCGCACTCCAGATGCGGCGGATATGTACTGTCACTTCTTCACGATCGTGATAAAGCTGACGCGCCTGAATCTGTGCGTTGATGCCGTTCTCTTTCAGCCTTTCATCGATCATCGCCAGGTTCTGCGAGACCTCTTCATAGCGTTTTTTCATCGGCAACTTGAGGTTAAAGATCGCTTCACGGCACCAGCCATTCACCAGCCAGTCCGCCATCAGATTGGCCACGCGCACCGGTTTTTCTACCATGTCGCAGACCACCCAATAGTTATCCCGACGCGTTGGGCGATATTTGAAGCCGTCTTCACGCTGGTGGAAAACCTGCCCGGTATCCATCAGGCTCGGTGCCATCGGGCCGTTATCAACCGCATTGACCATCATGCTGCGCTGCACAAGCTGATAGGTCCAGCCGCCAGGACAAGCACCGAGATCTACCGCCCACATACCGCTTGCCAGGCGCTCATCCCACTCGTCGGCAGGAATAAACACATGAAAAGCCTCTTCCAGCTTCAGCGTGGAACGGCTTGGCGCATCGGAAGGGAACTTAAGGCGCGGGATGCCCATAAACAGCGCGGAATTATTATGCGGCAGGGAATACCCGACATAACAGCAGCCTGAAGCAATAAAAAACACGTGAACCACCGGGCGCTTATTGCTTTCATAATTAAGCAGAATGCCATCTTTACGCAGGCTGGCACGCAGCGGAACGGTAAACTTACGGCAGAACTTCAGCAGCTCTTTGCTGGCATTGGTATCCGGCACTTCAACGCGCAGATCGCCGCCCTTCTCCACCACGCCAGTCAGCATCCCCGCAACAGGTGAGATGCGATCGTCGGTTGGCAGGTCGCGCAGCAGCTCACCCACGACGATCATCTGACGGGAGAAAATCAGTTCGCTGAACGGCAGCTCATTGATCAGCTTTTCTGCTTCCCCCTGCTGATAGCACTCAAACAACACGTAGGCAGAGTCATCTTTCACGCGGGCAAAGCCGTACACTTCGCGTTCAGCGGCTTTGGCGGTAATTTCGGCCGCACACTCTTTCTCAAAACCCTGACGGCAATACAGTAAAATTTTATTCATGGCGATCTGCCCTTTTTTTCAGACGCAGCGCGCCAACCAACATCAGAACCCACCCGATCAGGAAGCCAGTGCCGCCAATCGGGGTGATATAAACCCATAACTTCAGGTGCGACAGCGCCAGACAGTAAAGGCTGCCGCTGAACAATACCGTACCCAACGCTAAAAACGCGCTGCTCCAGTAAAACCAGATATTTGCCCTGCGCAGCATCGCTGCTGCCATACCGAGTATCGCCAGGGTGTGAAACGCCTGGTACTCCAGCCCGGTTTTCATCCAGGCCATCTCTGCGCTTCCCAGCGACTTGCTTAATACGTGGGCACCAAAGGCCCCCAGCATCACGTAGAAGAATCCACTGATGGCGGAGAAAATCAGCATTGCACGACTGGACATGACACCATCCTCTATCCGGGAAGGGAGATCCCTCCCTGCCTCTTTATTCATTACCCCTGCCACCTAGCCGCAAGGGCAGCGCGATCAGTGCTCGTAGCGAAAGCGAAATTTTTCTTGTTCGCTGGCCGCTTTTGCCAGGATCCACTGACGGAAGGCGGCTATTTTACCCAGTTCTGCCTGACTGTCATGACAAACCAGATAAAAAGCATTTTTACTGACTAATACATCATTAAACGGGCACACCAGCCTGCCCGCTTCAATCTCGCTCTGCGCCATCACGTTATTCGCCAGCGCCACGCCCTGACCGTGGATCGCGGCCTGGAGCACCATGGCACTGTGGCTGAAAATCGGCCCGTGCTGCACATTAATGCTGTTCAGCCCCAGTTGGCGGGTATAAGCCTGCCAGTCACGACGGGATGCATCATGCAGTAACGTATGCTCCGCCAGTGCCGCAGGCGACGTCAGCGGGCGCTCGCCCGTTAACAGCAGCGGCGAACAGACCGGCAGCAGGTATTCCGCATAGAGTTTTTCCACCCGCAGACCCGGCCAGTTGCCACGTCCGTAGAAAATCGCCACATCAACATCATCGGCCAGTTTCTCTTCATCGCGGTCCACCGCCTGGATACGAACATCAATTCCCGGATAAGCTGAGTTAAAGCTGGTCAGTCTTGGCACCAGCCACTGAATGGCAAAACTCGGCAGTAAACTGACCGTCAGTGCGCCTTTAGCACTGCGGGCTTGTAGCTTGCGCGTGGCATCATTCAGGGCGGTGAAAATTTCTTTAATATCGAGATAATAGCTCTGCCCTTCTTCCGTCAGCAGCAGCGATCGGTTACGTCGGCGAAACAGCTTAAGGCCGAGAAAGTCCTCCAGTGACTTGATTTGATGACTGACAGCAGCTTGAGTCACAAACAGTTCTTCTGCGGCTCGGGTAAAACTGAGATGACGCGCAGCCGCGTCGAAAACCCGCAGCGCATTCAAAGGTGGTAAACGTTTAGACATGGTAGATGGGTGCTTTTCATCGAGGCCGGGCGCCGCTCTGTTACACAGAGTTACGTATTAGTTTTTTTTATCCGAGGCATTATAAATTGTCCGTTGAGGAACTGCCAGCAAATACCTATAGTTGCGCCACTTCCTGAGCCGGAACGAAAAGTGTTTTGAAATTTGGTGTTAACTCGCGGAATTTTGAGAGGCTTTTGGCTTGTGTCGTGATGTTGTGTTTGCATTTGACCTGACGATTTTCAGGTCTGGTAGCCTGGCTACCTTATATTCCTGTAGATTTACCCTGTCTGTCCATATTGATTTTTAATAGCACCGCCAATCGCGGTGCTTTTTTTTGCCTGCGATTTACTGCCCCATCTCAACCATCTCTTTAACATCTGAGCGGTTAATCTGTTGTTTTGACCCATTGGCATCTTTGTAGCTGATCATCCCGGTATCATCGTCTACCATAGGTTTGCCATCGGCAACGATAGTCCGGCCATCATTGGTATGCATCACATAATTGCTTGAACAGCCAGCCAGCGCTAATGTCATGGCACAGGCTGCAATCACAGCGGCGAGCTTTTTCATTTTTACACCTCCGTTCTGAGACAAGAAGTACGCGATGAGCTGTCAAAATAGCAACAAGAAATGGTGTAACATTCTACTGAGACAGCGCGTCTATTTGCGGGTAAACACTATAAACAGTCTTAATTCAGCATAACGCGCTTTTTCAGCTTTGCCAGAAAACCACATCTCTTTCAGTCTGGTCCTAAAAAGGCACGAACCATCCCAGAGGAACGCGTAAAAAGTATGACGTCATTTAACCCGCGGCAGTTTCGCCAGCAGTTCCCCGCACTCAACGATGCCACCTGCTATCTCGACAGCGCTGCCACCGCGCTAAAACCTCAGGCGGTGATTGATGCGACGGAACAGTTCTATCGCCTGAGCGCTGGCACGGTCCATCGCAGCCAGTTTGCTGCCGCACAGCACCTGACCGAACGTTATGAACAGGCCCGTACTCAAGTGGCACAACTGCTTAATGCCGCCGACAGTCATAGCATTGTCTGGACTAAAGGCACCACAGAAGCGATCAATCTGGTGGCGCAAAGCTGGCTGCGTCCGCGCCTGCAAGCGGGGGATGAGATTGTGGTCAGCGAAGCGGAACACCATGCTAACCTGGTGCCCTGGCTGATGGTGGCAGAACAAACAGGTGCCCGCGTCGTCAAATGGCCCATTGGCAAAAACCCTCTGCCGGACCCCGATCGGCTCCCTGCGCTGCTGAATGCACGCACGCGTCTGGTAGCAGTAGGGCAAATGTCCAACGTCACTGGCGGTTGCCCTGATCTGCAACGGATCATCAGCCTCGCGCATGGCTGCGGGGCAAAAGTGATGGTTGATGGCGCCCAGGGCGTGGTGCACTGCCCGCCAGATGTGCAGGCACTGGATATTGATTTCTATGCTTTTTCTGCCCATAAGCTGTACGGCCCGATGGGCATTGGCGCACTGTATGGCAAAGCCGAACGCCTGGCAGAAATGGTGCCCTGGCAAGGTGGCGGCAAGATGATCAGCAGCGTGACCTTCGAAGGATTTACCCCGCAGCCCGTACCCTGGTGCTTTGAAGCCGGTACACCCAATGTCGCTGGCGTGATTGGCCTGAGTGCTGCGCTGGAGTGGTTGAGTCATATTGATGTCGCTGCCGCCGAGCGCTGGAGCTGCGAACTGGCGGCGCAGGCAGAAAAACGTCTGTCGGCGCTTCCTGGTTTTCGCAGCTATCGTGCCAGCCACTCCAGCCTGCTGGCATTTGATATTGCAGGTATTCATCACAGTGATGTGGTGATGCTGCTGGCCGAAAGCGGCATTGCCGTGCGTGCCGGGCAGCACTGCGCCCAGCCGTTGCTGGCCGCTCTGGGCGTCAGCGGGACATTACGTGCCTCTTTCGCCCCTTATAATACCGTTGACGATGTGGACGCGCTGGTCGCGGCCATGACCACCGCCCTGACGTTACTGGCAGATTAACCATGAGTTTACCGCTTATCGCCCCGCACCCCTTTGGCACACTGATTACCCCGGAGTCACTGCTGACGCAGTTTTCCAGTTTCAGACAGTGGGAGGAGCGTTACCGCCAGCTGATCCTGCTGGGCAAACAGTTACCTGCCCTGCCCGATGCATTGAAAAGTGCCGATATTGAGTTAACCGGGTGCGAAAACCGCGTCTGGCTGGGGCATCAGTTGATGGATGACGGGCGTCTGCATTTCTTTGGCGAGAGTGAAGGCCGTATTGTGCGCGGGCTGTTGGCAGTGCTGCTGACGGCAGTGGAAGGTAAAACGCCAGTACAGTTAAAGCAGGACGATCCGCTGGCATTATTTGCCGATCTGGGGCTAAAAGAGCAGCTTAGCGCCTCACGCAGTGCCGGATTACAAGCGATGGCCGATGCCGTGAAACGGGCGGTTAATAAATAATGTAGGGGTCGATCATTTTTTCCGATCGACCCGTGCTGATGGCCTGCACCACTGGCCAGGTGCAGGCAGCTGGCCGACCCGTGCAAAAAAAGCTGACCGCAACAGCAGGTCAGCCTCCAGGTTATTTACGCCTGACGTGACGCCTTCGCCATCATTTTCTTCAATACGTGGGACACCGCGACAAAACCAAAGGTGGCCGTGACCATCGTCGCCGCACCAAAGCCTGCCGCACAGTCCATGCGCTTCGGGCCTTCCGCGGTGCTGCGCGAGGCACATACCGAACCATCAGGCTGCGGATACATCAACGCCTCGGTGGAAAACACGCAGTCGATCCCCAGCTTCCCTTTGCTGTTTCTGACAATATTAAAATCATTCTTGAGCCGTTCACGCAGTTTTGCCGCCAGCGGATCCTGAATGGTTTTTGCCAGATCCGCGACCTGGATCTGCGTGGGATCAATCTGCCCGCCTGCGCCCCCTGTGGTCACCAACGGCACTTTATTACGCCGACACCAGGCCAGCAGCGCCGCTTTTGGCCGCACGCTATCAATGGCATCAACCACATAGCTGAATTCCTTACCGATCAGCTCCGCCGTGTTCTCAGGCGTAATAAAGTCGTCAACGCAGGTCACCCGGCATTCAGGATTAATCGCCAGCAGACGTTCGGCCATTACCTCGGTTTTCGCCCGGCCAACATTCTCTTTCAGCGCATGAACCTGACGATTGGTGTTAGTGACGCAGACATCGTCCATATCGATCAGCGTGATCGCGCCAATGCCGGTGCGTACCAGCGCTTCCGCCGCCCACGAACCGACCCCACCAATGCCCACCACGCAGACGTGCGCGTCAGCAAAGAGCTGAAGAGCAGACTGACCATAAAGGCGCGCCGTTCCGCCAAAGCGTTGCCGCCAGGCGTCTGATAGAACCATCATTGACTATTCCTCGAAATCTTCCCAAAAAGCGCGGGCCGATCATACGGCCCGCCTGCGGGTTTACTGGCTGACCAGCAAACCGTTCTGAGAAGCGGTATTCTGTGCAGAAGAGAAGAGCGGTGCCCCCGCACCAGGTGCATTTTTCAGCACCCAGACGCGGCCATAGTGATTAAACCAGCCCGCCATATGCCCGGCATCCGGGCCAATTCCCTGGTATATATCGAAATGCTGTCCTTTAATGGCCCCGCCCACATCCAGTGATACCATCATACGCATCTCATATTTACCGGTAAATTTACCGTTATTATCCAGCAGCGGGATCTCAGCCAGCAGCGCAGTACCCGGTGGGATCAACGCGCGGTCAGACGCTACCGAGGCTTTAGCCACCAGCGGCACGGCGCTGGCGCCGCGCACGGGCGCAAAGCTCTCAGGTTTAAAGAAGACGAAGGAAGGATTCTGCTCCAGCAGTTCGCGCACCTCAGCCGGGCTGTGTTTTTCACCCCACTGGCGGATAGCCTGCATCGACATATCTTCGCGCTTCACTTCACCGCGATCGATCAGGACCTTACCGATGCTGCGATAAGCATGGCCATTCTTACCACCGTAACCAAAGAACGTCAGCGGGCGACCATCGCCGTAGTCAACATAGCCGCTGCCCTGCACATCCATAATAAAGTTATCCATCAGCGAATTGCTGTAGCCCGCGATAAAGCGTTCATCCAGCGCGCCGCTGTAGATTTCCGCACGGCTTGGCAGCTTCCTGCCCTTACCGCGTGGCGGCATACGGTATAAAGGATACTGGAACTCACCCTGACGGGTGTAGCGCGCCTGAATCACCGGCGTGTAGTAACCGGTAAACTGCACGTTGCCATAGTTGTCCGTGCCTTCCATCTGATAAGCATCCAGACCAAACTGCCGCAGCTGGCGAGTATCGCCCCCGGCCATCAGCCAGCTCTCAATCGCGCTGTAGGTGCCAGACTGACGCGAATACATGCCCGCAGAGGAAAAACGGATTTGAGAAACCTGGTCGGCAAAGTCTTTGCCATTCACCGGGCGCCCTTTCGCATTGGGCTGATTGACCAGCGCCAACGGCTGATCCAGTGTCCCATCCTTATATTGCTGCCCACGATCGGTGGGTTTCGACGAACACCCCGCCAGCAGCGCCAGCAGCGTGCCGGTCACCAGATATTTTGCCCAACCTGCTTTCATGCCTTCTATACCTTTATACGGGAACCCTGCGCGAAGATAGCAAAGGCACCGCCATAATAAAATGCGCCTTCTGAAAAAGACCTGATGCATTTGTGCAACATTCCAGCATCTGAGCGTAAAAATCCATCACAACCACGATTTTAGCCACTTATCTGCAAAAAGGGGTTGCAAGAAAACCCATCAGGCGTATAGTGCGCAACCACGGACGCGGGATGGAGCAGCCTGATCCGGCTCCCGCAACCAATTAGACACCCTTAAGGGTGTTTTTTTGTATCTGTTGTTTGCCCCCCCCCTTCCTGAATCAAAGCAGAATCCTTTCCGCCCGTTGACTATTTATGCAGTGCCAGCGGCGCACCGTTAGCAAAATACGCTTTAATCCCAGCCAGAATAGAATCCGCCACCTGATGCTGAAAATGCGTGGTGCGCAGCTTACGTTCCTCTTCGATGTTACTGATAAATGCTGTTTCTACCAGAATCGAAGGGATATCCGGTGCTTTCAGTACCGCAAAGCCTGCCTGATCGACTGTCCGTTTATGCAGATGGTTAATTTTCCCCATGCGCGCCAACACCTCTTTGCCAAACTTCAGGCTGTCGTTAATCGTCAGGCGCTGCACCATATCGAACATGGTGTGGTCGAGGTAACGGTCGCCGCTCATGCTAACGCCACCAATCAGATCAGATTCATTCTGAGACTGTGCCAGAAAGCGGGCAGCGGTGCTGGTTGCACCTTTAGTGGACAGCGCGAACACCGATGAACCCCGAGCCGCCCGGCTGGTAAACGCATCAGCATGAATCGAGATAAACAGATCGGCACGCTGCTTACGCGCTTTCGCCACGCGCACTTTCAGGGGAATAAACACATCTTCATTGCGCGTCATATAGGCACGCATATTCGGCTGCTTATCGATCAGGGTCTTCAAACGCCGGCCGATCTTCAGCACCACATCTTTCTCACGGGTTTTATGCTTACCGATCGCCCCGGAA
Source organism: Erwinia sp. AnSW2-5 (assembly GCF_045107195.1). NCBI lineage: Bacteria > Pseudomonadati > Pseudomonadota > Gammaproteobacteria > Enterobacterales > Erwiniaceae > Erwinia > Erwinia sp. AnSW2-5. The sequence continues at coordinate 79,510 of NZ_JBJGXA010000027.1, read as the reverse complement.
TCCTCCCCGCCATGACCGGGATCGATCATGATGACAATCGGACGATCCCGACCAGCCTTACCCGGAAGCGGCGCGGCCGCAGGCTGGCTGCGTTCGAGATCGCCCTTGTTGTAATCTTCCAGCAATGCCAGTAGCGGATCATCATTGTGCTGCTGCGTTTGCACCGGATAGAGGTCCAGCACCAGACGATTTTTGATCCCGGCAACCGGATCCAGCGTAAAGATGCGCGGCGCAACGTTTTGCTTCAGCTCCAGCACCAGCCGGACGGTGTTTTGATCGAATTGGCCGACACGCGCATTTTTAATATAGGGATCGTCCTGACGTACCAGGTTACCCACGCCATTCAGCGCCGAATTCAGCCGGATATTTTCGATATCCACCACCATGCGCTCGGGATTGCTGAGCGCAAATTGCTTATACTTAAGCGGCGTATTGGACTCAATGGTCAGACGCGAATAGGTAGAAGAAGGCCAGAGGCGGATCGCGACTACATGGCTACTGGCGGCCATGCCGACGCGGCTAATGCTGAGTAACCAGGCTGCGCCTGCCCCTTGTAATAACCGCCGCCGGTTAAGAGAGGTTGAATCGGTCATGCCGCTCCTGATGCTGTGATTTAGCGAATAAAAAGCCAATAACAAAAAAATTGCGAAAACTTTAACGAATCAGCCCGGCAGTGTCACCCCAAAAAAGCGAATAAATGCAGGACATTAGCCACTGAGAAATGCGGTAACGGGTGATAAGTAAGGATAAATGTCACTTGCACCCGGACTGATAAAAGAATAAAAATACACTTTTATCGAATAATAATTCAAAGAGGGTTTGCCGTGAAGGAACGTAGTACCGAGCTGGTCCAGGGATTTCGCCATACTGTTCCCTATATCAACGCCCATCGTGGTAAAACGTTTGTCATTATGCTGGGTGGTGAAGCCATCGAGCATGAGAACTTCTCAAGCATCGTCAACGACATCGGCCTGCTGCACAGTCTGGGTATTCGCCTGGTCGTGGTGTACGGTGCCCGGCCGCAAATTGATGCCAGCCTCGCCGAGCGTCATCTCGAACCGCTCTACCATAAACATACCCGCGTGACGGATGCGCAGTCGCTGGAACTGGTCAAACAGGCAGCCGGCCGTTTGCAGCTGGATATCACCGCACGCCTGTCGATGAGCCTCAACAACACGCCGTTACAGGGCGCGCATATTAATGTGGTCAGCGGTAACTTTATTATTGCCCAACCACTGGGCGTGGATGACGGCGTGGATTACTGCCACAGTGGCCGTATTCGTCGTATCGATGAAGAAGCCATTCATCGCCAGCTGGACAGCGGCGCCATCGTGCTGATGGGACCGGTTGCCGTTTCGGTCACCGGAGAGAGCTTCAATCTGACGTCTGAAGAGGTTGCCACGCAGCTGGCGATCAAACTGAAAGCGGAAAAGATGATTGGCTTTTGCTCCGAACAGGGCGTGACCAACAGCGAGGGCAATATTGTTTCCGAGCTGTTCCCTAACGAAGCGCAAAAGCGCATTGAAGAGCTGGAAACCAGCGATGATTATCACTCCGGCACCGTGCGTTTCCTGCGTGGCGCAGTGAAAGCCTGCCGCAGTGGCGTACGCCGCAGTCACCTGATCAGCTACCAGGAAGATGGCACCCTGTTGCAGGAGCTGTTCTCACGCGACGGTATTGGTACACAGATCGTGATGGAAAGCGCCGAGCAGATCCGCCGTGCCACGATTAACGATATTGGTGGCATCCTGGAACTGATCCGCCCGCTGGAGCAGCAGGGTATTCTGGTGCGTCGCTCGCGCGAGCAGCTGGAAATGGAGATCGATAAGTTTACGATTGTTGAACGCGATAACCTGACCATCGGCTGCGCTGCGCTCTATCCCTTCCCCGAAGAGCAGATCGGTGAAATGGCCTGCGTGGCCGTCCACCCGGATTACCGCAGTTCGGCACGCGGCGAGGCACTGCTGGAGCGTGTAGCGTTACAGGCGCGCCAGATGGGGTTGAAAAAACTCTTTGTGCTGACCACCCGCAGTATTCACTGGTTCCAGGAACGTGGCTTTGTCCCGGTGGATATCGAACTGCTGCCGGAAAGCAAAAAGCAGATGTACAACTATCAGCGCCGTTCTAAAGTGCTGATGGTTGACCTGCGGGAAGCCAACGCACATACGCGGCAGAGTTAATCGCGCACCGCGCGATTAACTCTGTAGGGGTCGATCATCTTTTCCGATCGACCCGTGCCGCGCACCGCGCGATTAACCGTAGGGGTCGATCATCTTTTCCGATCGACCCTTGTCGCGCACCGCGCGATTAACGCCGGGCGGATCGAAACCCATGATCCGCCCCTACAACACCAGACAGATCGTCATAATCTTTCCGCCCCTACACCTGCGTTAACCGATCCACCAGCCCGCTACGCCGCTGCGTGCGCATCTTCACTGCAGCGTTAAACACCGATTTATCCGCATACAGCGTTAACTGCCGTTTAGCACGCGTGATGGCGGTATACACCAGCTCACGCGTCAGCACCGGCATCACCTGATTTGGCAACACCATCAGCGTATGTTCAAATTCAGATCCCTGCGACTTATGCACCGTCATCGCCCAGGCGCTGTCATGCGGCGGCAGGCGGCTCGGTTGCACGGCTTTGATGCTGCCATCAGGCAGTGGGAAAAACACCTTTAACTGCTGCTCATCGTCCTGCATCGCAATACCAATATCGCCGTTAAACAGCCCCAGCGCCCGGTCATTACGGGCAATCATCACAGGCCGCCCGACAAACCATTTCCCGTTAGCCGCCACAACGCGACGGATCAATCCCGCCTGGCGCAGCGACTGCTCAATGCGTTCATTCAGTCCGGCAACGCCAAACGGCCCTTCGCGCAGGGCGCACAGCAGCTGGAACCGGCCAAACTCCGCCAGCACCTCAGCAGGGGGCGCCCCGGCAGCCAGCAATCTCAGATAGCCACGATAACCTGATACACAGTCATTCAACAGCTGATGATAATCCTCACTGCTACTCAGTGCCTGACGACGAATATCCGTAAACTCACCGCTGAAGACCTGCTCAACCCGCTTCACCTCTCCGGCGTTAACGGCCAGCGCCAGCTGACCAATGCCTGATGACTCGGTAAAACGATAGCTTTTCCGCAGCAGGCAGATCATATCGCGCACCACTGAGGCGCTGGCATCCTCACGCCCGGAAACGTCACACCCCGTCAGACGCGTCAGCTCAGCGGCACGCTCCAGACTGTAACCGAATTCAGCACAGCGGCAGATATCCCCCAGTACCGCACCGGCCTCCACCGAGGCAAGCTGATCGCGGTCACCCAGGAAGATCACTCGCGCCTGTGAAGGCAGCGCCGCGATCAGGTTAGCCAGCATCGGCAGATCCACCATTGAGGCTTCATCCACCACCAGCACATCAAGATGCAACGGATTACCCCGGTGATAACGCATGCGCTGGCTGCCTGGCAGTGCGCCCAGCAGGCGGTGCAACGTAGTGGCTTCCGTCGGGAAGCGGCTGCGAACCTCCTCGTCCAGGGTCAGTTCCTGCAGAGTTTTCCCCAGTGATTCCGTCAGTCTGGCGGCCGCTTTCCCGGTCGGGGCCGCCAGTTCAATACGTGGTGCCGTTGCCGATAGCTCAATCAGGCTGGCGAGCAATTTCGCCACCGTCGTCGTTTTTCCGGTGCCCGGCCCGCCTGAAATCACCGCAACATGACGGGTAAGCGCCACGGCAGCGGCAATTTTCTGCCAGTCGTCCGGCTGCTGGCCGAAATAGCGGTCCAGCGTCTGGCGCACCTGCGCCTCGTCCAGCACCACCACATGCTGCTGGCGCTGCACAAACTGCGCCACTTCCCCTTCGCTCTGCCACATGCGGTGCAGGTACAGCCGCTGCTGATGCAACACCAGCGGCGTGGCTGACTCTCCGTTACTAACGGCAGTTTGTGCCAGCAACATATCAGCCCAGTCCTGCGGTGCGCCGGCAGCCTGCCACAACGCCTGCGCCAACTCAGGATGGCGGCCAGCAAAAAAGGCTTCAGGATGCAGCTGGTCCAGCGGTAAACAGACGTGCCCTTCACCCGCATCACGGCTGACCAGTGCGGCCGCCAGCATCAGCGCCGGTTGCTCTGCGCTCGCCACCATTTGTGCAAACTGCACGTCGAGGGGGCGCAACAACCGCAGCCGCTGAGCCTGCTGTAATCCTTCTGTCAGCGTCATGCGCCCTGCTCCACGTCATTAGCAAACAGCCGATCAAGCGCAGTGACAAAGCCTGCCTGTGGCCGCGTGCTGTAAATGCCATTGCTGCCCTCCGTGCCGTCAAGGCCACGCAGGAACAGATAAATCACGCCACCGAAATGGCGCTCGTAGTCATAGTCAGGCAGGCGGTGCCGCAGATAGCGGTGCAGCGCCAGCGTATAAAGCTGGTATTGCAGGTCGTAGCGATGCAACTGCATCGCCTGCGCCATGGCTTGACGGGTGTAAGCGCTACTGTCCTCACCCAGCCAGTTCGATTTGTAATCCAGCAGGTAGTATTTTCCCTGCCAGCAAAAGACCAGATCGATAAAGCCTTTCAGCATGCCCTGCACCTGATAAAAATCGAGCGGCGGGCAGTCAGCCGAAAGCGGGTCCTGACGCACCACCTGATCCAGCGCAGCGGCCGTCAGAAGACGTGAAATCGGCAGATAAAATTGCAGCTCAACCCGCCGGGCTTCAGGTGCCAGCTGGTCCAGGCTCACGCCACTGTCATTGAGCGGCGTATGCAGAATACGCCCGAGCCAGTCGTGCATCACCGGATGCCAGGCCTCATCCAGCCCCTGGCTGCTGAGTTGCCGCGCGAGCCACTCGTCCTCCAGCGGCGCGGTAAATTCGAGGGTCTCGAACAATCCATGCAGGAAAGTGCCCGGTGCAGCACCGCGCGGGAAACTGTGCGGCGTAAGCTGCGGTAACAGATCGTCACTGGCTTCCCCCACCGCATCAACATCCAGCCGGGGCAGCAGATCCAGTGCGGGCGCATGCCCGTGCTGTTGCAGGCCGGAATAACTGGTCACTCGCCAGTCATCGCGCAGGGTGCGCTGTAACTGCTGGCTGCTCAGTGTCTGTGAATCTTCCTTCTGCGGCTGCCACGGCGTATCGTCCGGTTCCTGAGGGATGATGACGGCGGTCGCGTCACTTTGCAGGCTCAGCAGTGCCGTCTTCAACCCGGCGGCATCGGCCGCTTCGCCCTGCTGGATCAGGTAACCCAGCGCGCTGCGGTGCAGGTCGCTGTCGCCCTCTTTTTTACGCGTGCCTTTAATCAAAGGCGCGATACCGACGCTACAGTGATAGACCGAACGCGTCAGCGCTACATAGAGAAGGCGCAGATCTTCTGCCAGCCTCTCCTGCTCGGCCAGCGCCACGCTCTCTTCCCCCTGCTGTAAGTCGAGCAACGCTTCGAAGGTCTGACGATCGTGATAGACACCGTTTTCCGCCTCGCGGAAGTTGGCAACAAACGGCAACCACACCAGCGGATACTGTAAGCCTTTAGATTTATGGATGGTGACAATCTGCACCAGGTTACGATCGCTCTCCAGGCGCAGCTGCTGATTGGCGACCTGCCCGTCGGGCTGTTCCACCTGCTGAGCCAGCCAGCGCACCAGCGCATGTTCACTGTCGAGCGTGGCAGCGGCTTCCTGCAACAGTTCCCCCAGATGCAGCAGGTCGGTCAGACGGCGTTCGCCGCTATCGGACGCCAGCAGATTTTCCGCAATATGGCGCTTCACCATCAGCTCCCGCAGCATCGGCAGCACGCCGCGCTTTAACCAGCGCTGACGGTAATCGGCAAATTCATCCACCAGGGCATCCCAGGCTCGTTCGTCCTGATTCAGCGCATCCAGCGCCCGGGCATCAAGGCCCAGCAGGCTGCTGGCCAGTGCGCTACGCAGAACGCGCTCCTGCTCCGGGGCCAGCACTGCCTGCAACAGCCACAGCATTTCGCGGGCTTCCGGGGTGGTAAATACACTGTCGCGGTTAGAGAGATACACCGACGGGATCGCCAGACCGTTTAACGCCTCACGCATCACCGAGGCTTCACTGCGGCTGCGCACCAGAATGGTGATATCCGAGGCACGAACCGGCTGCTGTTTACCTGCCTTGCCAATCAGCGCGGTGCCCTGCTGTCCGGCACTCAGCCAGCGGCGGATCTCCGCTGCACACTGACGCGCCATAAACTGTTGGTAGTCACTCACCCCGATGCCATCGCCAGGCTGCAACCAGAACTGCAAGGCCGGCTGTGCTTCCCCCTCCAGGCTAAAACTCAGAGTGACGTTCGGCTCTGCCGGGCTGACGGTAATAAACGGAATATCGCTAAATAAAAACGGGTTTTGCTGATGCAAAAACAGCTGATTAACACCATCAACCATTGCCGGTGATGAGCGCCAGTTAGTCTCAAGCGTATAGTGAGCACTAACTTCAGCACGCGCTTTCATATAGGTGAAGATATCCGCACCACGGAAAGCGTAAATAGCCTGCTTCGGGTCGCCGATCAACAGCAGCGCACTGTCTGGCTGGCGCGCATACAGCGTATGGAAGATGCGGTATTGCTGGGGGTCGGTGTCCTGGAATTCATCGATCAGGGCAACCGGATAACGCTGACGGATAGCTGCGGCCAGCGCAGCCCCGCCGGGCTGCTGCAATGCCGCATCAAAGCGCCCCAGCAGGTCATCAAAGCCCATCTGAGCATGCAGGCGTTTCTCCTGCTGGGTAACAAAACGCACCTCATGCAGCGCACGGGCAATCACCAGATCGCGCAGCGACAGAGGCTCGGCGAGGAATGCATCAATCTGGTCAAATAACGGATGGCGTGGCGGCTCACCCTTTTTGGTTTTATCAGACAGTACACGCTGGCCAAAACGCTCAAGGTCTTTCGCGATCTCATAGTCTTCCGTTTCTACCTGCACCCACTGGGTGATTTTTTCCAGCCAGTTAGGTAAGTGCTTACTACTGTAACTGCGCTTGTCCACACCGGAGGACTCAACCAGCGACTGCAAATCTCCTGCCGCCAGCCACGCCTGTTTCAGTTGATCAATGCGGGCAATGATTTTCTCATGGCGCTGCTCCAGCGTTTCATCGCGGTCCGGGGCAGATTTGAGCGCTGGCGCTTCCCCCCCCAACCACGGCGAAAGCGTTTTCAGCAGTTGATCCGGCCCTTCCCACAGCTGACGCACCACGCGCGCCACTGGCAACGGCAGCGGATAGCAGTGACGACGCCAGAAATCAGCCGTTGCACGACGACGTAAGGGGGTTTCGTCCTCAATCAGTTCCTGTTCAAACAGCATGCCTGACTCAAAGGCGTTGAGATTCAGCATACGCTGGCAGAAACCGTGAATAGTAAAAATACCCGCCTCATCCATCTGCCGTTCGGCGGCCAGCAATCTCGATGCAGCCCAGCCCTGATCGGTGATTTCAGCCATAAGCTCTTTAAACATAGCGTTATGGCTTTCACCGCGAACGCAGGCAATGCGCAGCTCGTGGATATTGGCACGGATACGCCCGCGCAATTCTGCCGTTGCCGCCTCGGTAAAGGTCACAACCAGAATCTCTTCCACGGATAACGGGCGACTGAATGCCGCTTCACCGCCCAGCCCCAGCAGCAAGCGCAGATAGAGCAGCCCGATGGTGAAGGTTTTCCCGGTTCCGGCGGACGCCTCAATCAGCCGTTCGCCGTGCAACGGCAGAGTTAACGGCTCAAGCCTTTCAGGCACCCGTTGGTTCATGGCTGATCCTGGCTCACCGGCAATGATTGCTGCAAGGTAGAGAGATCTTTCCAGGTCGTCCAGCCCGATGGCGCGGCATAGTCAGCCTTGCCGTGGTGGCTGCCGGACACCTGGGACAGCAGCGCCAGCCCGCTCGGTGCAATCACCGCCTGGTGGAAGAAGTCAGCCAGCCCTTGCGGCGTTAACGTCTGGATCTGCGCTATCACCTTCTCGCGGGTATCGAAATGGTAGTTCTCGCGGTCGAAATCTTTGCTAAAGCGACCGGCTTCCTCATCCAGCGTTTGCGGGCGCTGCTTCAGTTCGTTGATCATCGCAGCCTGATACTGAGCAAAGTCTTCCTTGCTCAGCTCTCTCAGGCGCTTCTCCGCCGTAGGATAAAACGCCTCAAAGCGGCTCAGTAGATAAGCGGGCTGCTTGACGTTACTTTGCAGCAGGAAACCAATGCCCCACTGGCGGCCAACCGGCATCTGGAAGGAGAAGACCGCATAGCCGAGTTGCTCTTCCGTGCGCAGCTGGTTGTAGAACCACGGCTGAATAATCTGGCTCAGCATCGCACTGCTGGCCATGCTCTGATACTCGGGGAAGCCCAGCGGAACATACACGGCGGCCAGCGCAGAGTCTGTGCTGCTGCCCGGCTGTTGCAGGTTAGCCAGGACTTTTTTGTCCACCGTCACGTGCTGGCTGTGCCACCATTCGCTGCCTTCGCAGTTAAGCTGATTCTTCACGTCAGTAGCCAGCTTACGCACGGCATCCGGCGTCATATTCCCCACCACCATCAGCTCCGGTGTGGATTGTTCCAGCAGCATTTTACGGTAGTCGAGTAACTGTTGCAGCGTGATGGCAGGGACCCGTTTACGGCGTTCGCTACGCTGAGTGTAAGGCAGCTGTGACAGCAGTTGCGCAGGCTGGATCGCCATCTCAAACGCTTTACCTTTTTCGGCCGAGTCCAGACGTTCCAGATACCAGGACTTCGCCTGATCCAGCTGTTGTTGCGTTGGGGTAAAGCTGGCGTAACCCTCCAGCAGCTGCCCCATCAGCTTCGGCAAACGCTGCGTGAACCCGCTGGCACTGAAGGAGACACCGTCATCTTCACTGGTGGAGAAACTGATGCCGCCGACGGAAGCCTGGGAACTCAGTTCATCCAGCGCAACGCCCGCCAGATAGTCATTCAGCGCAAACAGCACCTGATTTTGCGCGGTGCTCATTGATGCCTTGTTGCGCAGCGCCAGAGTGATATTGGCCTTAGGTTCATCAGCGTAATACTGGCTTGGCATGTAAAACACGCGCAACCCTTTCTGATTCATTAACTCTTCCGGACGCTGATACTTTTTGTCGGCCTTGATCAGGCTGAAATCATCCGGGATGTACGGGTTCAGAACCGGTAACGACAGGGTGATTTTATCGCCTGCCGCCTGCCACTCAGTAAAACGCTGCGCAGGAATACGATCGACCTGATAAGGCGCATCGACAAAGTAGGCCGTTTTATTGTGTGGCTCTTTCGGGCTGATAAACCAGATGCGCGCATTTTGCGGCGTCATCCCCTCCAGACGGGCATTCACCGCCTGCGGATCAAACTGATCGGCAATATACGGGGCGACCAGCGTATCCGCGACCGGAACGCGCAGCATGGTATCCACCAGCCATTCGATGTAGTCCATATCGCGGGTAATCGACGGGTAACGGAAGTCGAGATCCAGCACGTGGGACACTTCATCAAAGTAGCGTTTATCAATACCCTGAGTGCGCAGCGTTTTCAGGTAGCTGAATACGGCGGCAATCACTTCATCCCGGTTAGCCTGGCCTTTATCGGTCAGGGAGATGGCGATGGAGAATACGCCACCGTTGCGGTCGATCATCGGATCGGCACCTGCACTGATGGAGTCCGCCAGCCCCTGATTTTGCAGCCAGTCTGAGAGCGTATTTTTGCTGCGGTTACCAATCAGATATCCGATCAGCGTGTCCGTTTTGCTGCGGAATTTATCGCTGTTGTTATCGATGCGGAATTCGATTTTCAACTGCTTACGCGGCTGGGCCGGCACGTAGTGAATAATCACACCTTTTTGCTGGTCGGTGACCACCGGAACGGTAATATCCGGCACCGTGGCATTGCGGTTCTCCACGCGCCCGAAGGTCGCAGCGGCAATTTTTTCCAGCTCCGGCAGTGGCTGATTACCGTAGATCACCGCTTTCATTAAGTTGGCAGAGTAGTAGCGATGGTAGAAGGCCTTCAGCGCATCGTGCAGTTTGCTGCCCGGTTTATCACGCAGGGTTTCCAGATTCCCGCCAGAAAAGCGTGAGCTGGGGTGCTGTGGGTTGAGGGTTTCAGCCCCGACCTGCGCCATGCGCAGACCGTCACGCGAACGGGCCATCGTCAGCTCGGCATTCACTGCGTGGCGCTCACGGTCAGCATTTACCGGGTCGAGCAGCGGTTCAGCGATAGCATCGGCCATACGATCGACGGCCGGTTGCAGCGCATCGTTTTCCACTTCCAGGTAGAACGCGGTGCGATAAGAGGCGGTGCTGGCGTTATGGCTGCCACCGTGTTTTTTTAGGAATTCCGCGAGGTTATCCGGCTGCGGATAGCGCTTTGAGCCCATCAGCACCATATGTTCGAGGTAGTGCGCCAGGCCAAGCTGATCGGTTGGGTTTTCCAGCGACCCGACTGGCAACGTCAGCGCTGCCAGCGATTTCGTGGCCTGCGCGTCGGACACCAGCAGAACGGTCATGCCATTATCGAGCTTAATGGCCTGATACTGGCGCGGGTCCTTCTCACTTTTACGGATGGTTTCAGTGAGGGGCTGCCAGCCTTGCTGAGCAAGTGTCAGTGGGCTGAACATCGTGACGGAAACAAAACAAGCTAACCAGACTACATAACGACGCATTCAAACTCCTCAACGGGCTGGTGTTATCCGGCTTCCTGCCGGATGAACATCGGCTTACAAATTTCAGCGTACAGCTGTGTGACGTACGCTAACACAATAAAAACACTACAGGATGTCGCCCTGAATGTCCTGAAAACATCAACTATTCTGCATCAGTAACGGCAGCAGCCACCGTTCGGCCTGCACCGCCATCTCCTGTTCGCTAGCGCTATCCAGCGTGCGCAACAAACGTTGCAGATAAGGGTCCGTGCCCTCGCCATCAACCTGATAATTCCCCTGCCAGCACAACAGTAACTTCCCGCGCGCTTTTTTCAGCGTTGCCTCATCGCGCAACACGACGCCCGCTTTTTCATCAAAGCAGGCTTTTAACCAGGCCCCACCGGATGCCGTCAGCAGCAGCGGCGCGCACATGCCCTGGCGGTAGCCGTCAATATAACCTGCAAGCTGCTGCTGCGCGGCGTCCGGCGCCAGTGGTGGGAAATGCCATTCACTCTCTTTGCGTCCCAACATTATGCTGCTGCCGGTGCCACCCATTGCGCAGTACACCAGGTGCTCCAGCCACAGCGTCAGGCCATCGTTAAAGTTGAGAATGCCCGGTCGCCAGCGCAGCAATCCGCTGTCCTGTACCTGGGGCAACCAGCCGCTTAACGTCACGCCACCCACCGCCAGTGCAATCTCCCAGCTCGCAGCCGACGCCCGCAGTTCACGCACGCGTCCGGCCAGTTCGCTCATCTCCTGCTCCTGTTCCTGCCAGAACAGTTCGCCAAAGGCACCGTAAGGTAACGCCCCGGCAGCGCGCTGACGGGCATACAATCGTTCGCTTTCACTGCCCTCAATCAGGCTGTTCAGCAGCTGGGTGTTGACCTGATAACGGCTCAGCCCCTGTAAAGAAAAAGGTTCCGCATCGGGCAGACCGGTCTCTTCAAGATGGAAGCTAACCCCAAGACGCAGACTGAAAAAGGCCCTGACAGGGTGACGCCAGAAGCGCACCAGCTTATCGAAGCTAAGCTCATCCGTACTTTCATCGGGCAGCGCCTGCATAAACGGCGGATGCGCCGTCCCCTGCGCGCTGGCGGCGGGCAGCCATTCAGCGGCAAAGCTGCGGAACTCAGATTCTGCGCTAAAGTTTTCCGCCGCAAAGGGCATCCGGCTATGCAAATGGTGCAGATGCTCCACAACCGCTTTTGCACTGCTGTCGACATCGCGGTCGCGGTCCTGCTCCAGGCAGAAGCTCTGACTGATGTATTCCACTAATTCACTGACCAGCACCGAGGGGTAACGTTCCGTATTGTCCTGAATTGAGCGGCCGATATAGCTGATATACAGCTGTTGCTGCGCCGAGTTCAGCGCTTCGAGGAACAGATAACGGTCATCGTCACGGCGGCTACGGTCACCCTTCTGCGACTGCTGGCTCATTAAGTCAAAGCCCAGCGGCGGCAGCGTACGCGGATACACACCGTCGTTCATGCCCAGCAGACAGACCACCTTGAACGGGATCGAGCGCATAGGCATCAGGGTACAGAAGTTGACTGGCCCGGCGAGGAAACGCTGGCTGATGCGCTGCTGGTCGAGACGCGACGACAGTTCATCACGCAGCAGCGTCAGCGGCACGGCCTGCTGATAACCCGCCTCCACGCCGTAGTTAATCGCCTGCTGCCACTGCTCTTCAATCAGCGCCAGCGCCGCTTCCGTTTCCGCATCACTGGTAAAGAAATCATCCAGCATCTGACGGCACAGCGGCAGCCAGTGCTGGAGTTCACGGGGTTCACTCAGCCACTGCCGCCAGCGGTTGAGCTGCATCAACAGTTCAGCCAGATTTCCCGCCAGTTCAGCAATCAGCCCGCTGGATTCATCGTAAGGCAGGATCCCCTGCCAGTCCCCGGCTTCGCTGTTCATGGCATAACCCAGCAGCATACGCGTCAGGCCAAAATGCCAGGTGTGCTGGCCGGTGGCAGGCAGGTCCAGTTCGCGCACGCTGTCATCATCCAGCCCCCAGCGAACGCCAGACTCCGCCACCCAGTGGCGTAACAGGCGTAATCCTTCTTCGTCCACGGTAAAGCGGCTGGCAAGCGCAGGCACTTCCAACAACGCCAGCACGTCCTCAGCGGTAAAGCGACTTTCCGGCAGACTGAGCAGCGAGATAAAAGCCTGTAATGCCGGATGGGCCTGGCTGGCACGGCGGTCGGAAATAGCAAACGGCAACGCACGATCGGCCGGGGCATTGCCAAATACCGCCTGAATAAACGGCGTATAGGCGTCAATGTCGGCCACCATGACGATAATATCGCGCGGGGTGAGCGCCGGGTCGTCAGCCATCATCGCCAGCAGCCGATCCTGGAGCACTTCCACCTCGCGCTGCGGGCTATGACAAAGGTGGATCGCCACCGAACGGTCTTCAGGAGAGAGCACCCGCTTGCTACGACTCGTGGACCATTCGCTTTGCTTCAGGCCAATCGCGGCATGATCTTCCAGCTCCAGCAGATCGCGCTTCAGCGCATGCAGCAGGTTGGTCGGTTCAATATCGACAAAGGCAAAGACTTCGTTCGGTTCCATCTGTGCCAGCAGGTACAGGTTGTCACGTCCCAGCTTGCCCCAGGAGGCCAGCAACGGGTTACTCAGCTGCTGCTCACCACCCTCGTTAAACAGGCCTGGTGCTGCATCGCTGTCGCGAAACTGGGGGATCTCACGGTTATCCTGATAATGGCGGCGATGGCGGCTTTGCAGTTTTGCCAGAAAACCATAATCCTGAATGTCGCCCCAATAGTGGCGGCAGGGATTGGTGAACAGCAGATGGATATCAATATGCTTACCCAGCGCCTGAAGCGCTTGCAGGTAAACCGGCGGCAGGGCCGAAATGCCGCAGATAAACACCCGGTCGGGCAGATTGGCCGGGCGTTCGCGGCTGCTTTCCAGCCGGGCAATAAAGCGCTGATAGAGGTTGGCACGGTGCCATTCTGGCTGGCCTAGTTTATCCGTGTAGTCAACCAGCGCAGCCCACAGTGGTGCCTGCCAGCGTTGGGATTCCCCAAGGTCATCGACCAATTGCCCTTTTTCCCAACTGTTCAGCCAGTGCGGACGATAGACCAGATACTGGTCAAAAAGGTCCGCCACGCGTGAAGCCAGCTGGAACAGCTTACGGTCGTCACCATCGCTGAGATAATGGCGCAGCATTTCAAACTCTTCAGCGTCCAGCATGCCAGGCAGGATAGCCATCAGCTTCCAGCTCATGCTGGATTTATTAAAGGCACTCTCTTTCGGGATCTCAGGCAACACGCTGACAAACATGTCCCAGATAAAACTGGCGGGCAGGGGAAAGTCGATATTCGCAGCGATGCCGAACTCGTCGGCCAGCGACATCTGCAGCCACTGTGCCATGCCAGGGCTTTGCACCAGCACCACTTCAGAACGCAGCGGATCGCCCAGCGGCTGGTTTTCTATCTGCCAGCACGCCAGCGTTTTTAGCAGATCCAACTGATTGGAGTGGTACACGGTAAACATACAAATATTCCCTTAAAGAAGGCGACGGAGGCTACTTTAACCCGATACGCCCGGCCTTCACCACGCTATCGTTTGTTTTCATCGCACTGGAGCTGCGTCAGTTCGGCACGCCGCCCGGCGGGGCTGATCGCCTGCACGGTGACTAACTGGCAACCTTGCGGGCCGATGCGTGACTGTTGCTGGGTTTGCCAGCCTGCTGTCTCCTTCCCCTCCAGTCGCAGGAAAGCCTGCCGCCAGGCATCGCGCTGCTGCCACTGCCAGTGAAAGCCCTGCCCCAGCGCCTGCTGGTAGTGCAGTAGCGCCGTGTAGCTCAGGCTGAACAACAGCAGAGAAAAGAGGATTTCCACCAGGCTGAATCCTTGTTGCTGCGTCCGTTCAGTCAACATCGCAGGCACCCTCACCGGCCAATGGACAGTAATCAAGCCAGCCGTGCGGTTGCGCCTGTAAAACGCCCTTCGCCTGCTGACTGACCCAGCGATAAAGTGCCAGCGTATCTGGCCCGCTGTCACCGCGCAGTAAGGGATCAACGGGATGAAAACAGGCACGCCAGTGATGCGCCGCTTGCTGCTGACAGTGCCACTCTTCTGCCGCCCCCCAGTGCAGCCGTTCCCCCCAGGCCAGTGCGGACATCGCCCCGGTGAACTGCTGCAGGTAAAATCGTTCATCGCCCACCAGGCTCATTGAATCATCGAGCTGCTGCCGCGTAGCGTTAAGCATCAGTGTTCCCATCAGCAGGATCATTATCACCATGATCAGCGCGCCGCTGCCCCGTTGTGACGATGCCTGAATCATAGATTTTCCGCCGTCAGCCAGTGTTCCAGATCGCGCGCGATACCCGGTTCACGCTGCGCAAAACCGCTGAGACTGACCTTGATTTGACGCCCGCTTTTAACCACCTGGAAAGCACGAATACCGACCCGCCGAGGGTCATTCAGCCTCTCCCAACCGTTGCCCTGACAATCGGTGACGCCACGCTGCATTTCCAGACTGGAGCCACGCAGGCGGTAGCCATACACTTCACTGTCCTCACGACCCGGCGCTTCCCAGCGACCGTTACTGTTTTCATCCCAGCGCACCAGCAGACATCCCGCCGAGATGTGCATCCCACCTTGTTCGGTGTCGCGGCAGTTACCGTGGCAGTAGCCTGCACGCCGCACGGCTTTTTCCAGGGTATGCATAATCTGCTGCATATCCTCATGCAGCTGCGCCTGCATCATTAAACGCAGGTTTTGTACCTGAAGCTGCGGCAGCGTGCGCGCCGCACCCAGCATTAACAGACTGCCAATGGCCATCGCCATCAGCATTTCCAGCAGCGTGAATCCCTGTGCCTTCACCGGCAATTCTCCTCAGACGGTGAACAGATGCGCACTCGTCCACGAGACGAGACAATAATGCGCCGCTCACCGGCGTCGTTGCCGATTAAAATACTGCCGGGATGGGCGGTATTTTTCTTGCCATAAAACCCTAAACCGCTGGTGATCCGTTGCACGATAACGCCGGGATTCGGTGCCCGCAGCGTATGTTTTGTGGGGGTCAGGCAATCTGCCGTGCCTGTGCCCAGGCACCAGCGATCAGTGGATTTCAGCCACAAGAGATGCACGGTATTGTGCCAGTTGGCATCACTGCGCAGCCGCTGCAACAGACGCTGGATTTGCTGCGCAGTGTCGTTCAGCTGCTGTCGCTGCTGCCAGCTATGCCAGCCGCTCCAGGCGCCCAGGCTCAACAGGCTGACAATCGTCACCACCACCATCATTTCCAGCAGGGTAAACCCGCCCAGATTTTTCGTTTTCATGCCCGGTAGTGTGCCCTTTCCATGCGCTCAAACCAGCGGCAGTTGGCAGGATTGCGCGCCGTCTTCCAGACTGATTACTCACTTGCAGGGGGTTTCATTCAGATTAAAAGAAGGCTCTTAACATCAGGGGAAAATGTCGGGGAGGTGAACAAGCCACATGGGGGAGATAAAGCGGTAACATCAGTCATGCGGGGATGCGGTCGAGAAGTGATGCCCCCGGTTAAGGGGGCATGCAGGCTTAGATTGCTACCGGGGCTTTAATTGCCGGATGCGGATCGTAGCCTTCAATCTCAAAGTCGTCGAAACGATAGTCGAAGAGGGAAGCAGGTTTGCGTTTGATCACCAGCTTCGGCAGCGCACGCGGCTCACGCGTTAACTGCAAACGCGTCTGCTCAAGGTGGTTGCTGTACAGATGAGTATCCCCGCCCGTCCAGACAAAATCACCGACTTCCAGGTCACACTGCTGCGCCATCATATGCACCAGCAGCGCATAGCTGGCGATGTTAAACGGCAGGCCGAGGAAAATATCGCAGGAGCGCTGATAAAGCTGGCAAGAGAGCTTGCCATCGGCCACATAGAACTGGAAAAACGCATGGCACGGCGCCAGCGCCATCTGGTCCAGCTCACCCACGTTCCAGGCGGAAACAATGATACGACGTGAATCCGGGTCGCTTTTCAGCTGCTCAACCACTTTCGTCAACTGGTCAATCTGAGCACCATCTGGTGCTCCCCAGCTGCGCCACTGTTTGCCGTATACCGGGCCGAGGTCGCCATTTTCATCAGCCCACTCGTCCCAGATCGAAACCTTGTTTTCTTTCAGGTAAGCGATGTTAGTGTCACCGTTCAGAAACCACAGCAGCTCATGAATAATCGAGCGCAGATGGCACTTCTTGGTGGTGACTAGCGGGAAACCTTCCTGCAAATTGAAACGCATCTGATGACCAAAAATCGACAATGTGCCGGTGCCGGTACGATCGTTTTTCGGCGTGCCCTGGTCGAGCACATGCTGCATTAACGCCAGATACTGTTTCATTTTTCCTCACGAAGCTGTGGCTGCGGACGACGGCGATACGCCCAAATCATCATAATCACACCAGCCACAATCATTGGCACAGAGAGGATCTGCCCCATGCTGATGCCGCCGAACAGGCCAAGCTGCTGATCAGGCTGACGGAAGAATTCAACGATAATACGGAACGCACCGTAGCCAATCAGGAACAGCCCGGATACCGCGCCCATCGGGCGAGATTTACGAATAAAGACGTTGAGGATGATAAACAGCACGATACCTTCAAGGATCAGCTCATAAAGCTGTGAAGGATGACGCGGCAATACACCGTATGTCGACAGCAGCGACTGCCATTCAGGGTGGGTGGCGACCAGTGCAATATCTTCGCTACGTGAGCCTGGGAACAGCATCGCCCACGACAGATTCGGGTCAACGCGGCCCCACAGCTCACCGTTGATAAAGTTGCCGAGGCGGCCAGCACCCAGACCAAACGGGATCAGCGGTGCCATAAAATCAGAGACCTGGAAAAAATTGCGTTTGGTGCGCAAGGCGAAGATCAGCATCACCACGATCACCCCAATCAGGCCACCGTGGAAGGACATGCCGCCATCCCAGACTTTGAACAGGTACAGCGGGTTATCAAGGAACAGCGGCAGGTTGTAGAACAACACGTAACCGATGCGCCCGCCGAGGAAGACACCGAGGAAACCGGCATACAGCAGGTTTTCTACTTCTTCTTTTTTCCATCCGCTACCCGGTTTGTTAGCACGGCGTACTGCCAGCCACATCGCGAAAACGAAACCCACCAGGTACATCAGTCCGTACCAGTGCAGTGAAACCGGTCCGACGGAGAAAATCACCGGATCAAATTGGGGGAAAGCCAGATAGCCGTTATTCATCTTTCACCATTAGTAAAGTCAGTCCTGACAGGCAGCCGCACACTCCGGGGCTGCATAAGGCGCGCATCATAGCATAATGCGAATTATTGCGGTCCGGGCTAACTGTAAACTTTGTTAAGCGTACGCTGCCAAAAAATCACGTTTAACGGCCACCACGAATCAGACCGCCTAAACCGCGACGCTCCATAAATGAGGCCACCAGATGACGTACCTCGGTCGCAAACTGCGCTTCCAGGCCACGTTGCGCCAGCACTTGCGCATCTTCACGCTCAAGGTGGCTCAGCAGGTATTTTACGCGCGCCACGTTGCGGCCGTTCATACTGAGATGGTGATAACCCATGCCCACTAACAGCGCCACACACATCGGATCACCGGCCATTTCACCGCACAGGCAGAGTTCGATACCCGCGCGTTGGGTTTCATCAGCAATGCTTTTTAATGCCCGTAGCATTGCCGGATGCAGGCTGTCATACAGGCTTGCCACGCGGGTGTTGTTGCGATCGACCGCCAGCAGATACTGTGTCAGGTCGTTAGTCCCAACAGAGACAAAATCGACGCGCCCCTTAAGCTGCCCGATCATAAAGATCATCGAGGGCACTTCGACCATAATGCCGATACGCGGCTGTGGAATAACATAGCCGAGCATCTCTTCCACTTCACGCGCCGCACGTGCGATCAGGCGGCGGGACTCATCGATCTCTTCCAGGCTGGTGATCATCGGCAGCAAAATATTCAGGTTGCCGCTGGCGACGTTGGCACGCAGCATGGCACGCAACTGCACCAGAAAGATCTCTGGTTGATCCAGCGTCAGGCGAATCCCGCGCCAGCCAAGGCAGGGGTTTTCCTCACTGATTGGCATATACGGCAGCTGTTTATCCGCCCCCACATCCAGGGTGCGCAGGGTCACCGGTTTATCCAGGAAAAGTTGCAGCATGCCCTGATACTGCGCCACCTGTTCTTCTTCGGAGGGGAACCCGTTTTGCAGCATAAAAGGAATTTCGGTGCGATACAGACCCACACCGTCCACCCGGTTCCCGACCATCTTCTCGTGTTCGGCGCTTAAGCCTGCGTTGAGCATCACTTTCACTGGTTCGCCGCTTTTCAGCGCGCCGGGCAGGAAGACAAAATCCTCCGCCAGCAGGCTCAGCTCATTCTCTTCACTGATCAGCCGCTGATATTCCTGCACCAGCACCGGTTCAGGATCGACCAGCAGTTCACCACGGTAGCCGTCAACGATCAGCAGGTGCCCTTTAATCAGCTCGGGCTGGATGTCAGCACCCATTACTGTCGGGATGCCCATCGCCCGCACCATAATCGCGGCATGCGAGTTGGCGGCACCGTCGCGCACCACCACGCCCGCCAGGCGGTCGCGTGGCAGCTCGGCCAGCGTGGTTGCGGTCAGCTCATCGGCCACCAGCACAAAGCGCTCAGGCCAGGTATTGGTGCCCTGCATGGTGTCATCGAGGTGAAACAGCAGGCGCTGCCCCAACACACGCAGATCGCCCGAGCGCTCACGCAGGTAGCTGTCCTGCAAACTGGCAAACTGAGCGGCGAATTTCTCTATAACTTTCTTAACCGCCCACTCAGCGACTGAACCGGCATCGATTTCCGCCAGCAGATCTTTTTTCAGCCGGGCATCGCTTAACAGGTGAGAGTAGAGGTCGAAGATCGCCGCACTCTCTTTGTGCATGCTGGCAGTAAAACGCTTGCTGTAACGGCGAAATTCGTTCGAGGCTTCAGTCATGGCCAGCGCGAGGCGTTCGCGTTCGCGCACGGTATCGAGGGTCGAGGCGGCAAAGACGTTTTCCAGCGAAGGCTGGCTGGAGTCGACCCAGCCCGGCGCTACCGCAACGCCGGGTGCGGCTGCCAGCGCACGAATGCGGGTTTGACGGTACTGGCCAAACAGGGCATTAAGCTGTGACTGCGACAGGATCGCCGCCATCTGCGTAGCCAGCGTAACCAGAAAAGACTCTTCACTTTCGTCGAACTGACGATGTTCGCGCTGCTGAACCACCAGTACGCCAAGCAACTGGCGACGGCTGATAATGGGCACGCCAAGGAAGGAACGGAAGCGCTCCTCTTTAACCGAAGGAATATATTTGAAGCTGGGGTGACTCTGCGCATCTGCGAGGTTGATCGGCTCTGCAAGCCGCCCTACCAAGCCAACGATACCTTCATCAAATGCCAGGGCAACAGTGCGCCCACGCGGCTTTTTTAGCCCACGGGTAGCCATCAGGTAATAGCAGCGCCGATCGTGATCCGCGAGATAGACCGAACAGACCTCGGTTTGCATCGCCACACAGATTTCGTTAACCAGAATATCCAGCGCCTCGGTAAGCCGGGGCGCTGCCGCCACTTTCTCAACTATTTCGCGTAGCTGTGTGAGCATAATCTACGTGGCTTAACCTCTCTTCCGTCGAAAACCTGGCGTATTTCGCTGTACGGTATTCTCCTGCAGGGGCATAACCACGCTGGCAAACTCTTTCATCACGCGGCGGTAAACATCGCGTTTAAAAGAGACCACCTGGCGTACCGGATACCAAAAGCTCACCCAGCGCCAGCCGTCGAACTCTGGCGTACTGCTGGTTTGCATATTGATATCCGCGTCATTGCACATCAACTGCAGAAGATACCACTTTTGTTTTTGGCCGATACAAACCGGCTTTGTGTCCCAACGCACCAAACGTTTTGGCAACTTATATCGTAACCAGTTACGGGTGGATGCAAGGATGCGCACATCCTTGCGGTTCAAACCGACTTCCTCGAAAAGTTCGCGGTACATCGCCTGCTCCGCCGTTTCACCAGAGTTAATGCCTCCCTGGGGAAACTGCCAGGAGTGCTGACCAAAACGCCTGGCCCACAACACCTGTCCCTGCCTGTTACAAATTACGATACCAACATTCGGGCGGTAGCCATCATCATCGATCACCGGACTACCTCAAACTAAAACTGGATGTTCTGATTGTTTCATACTCCTTACAGACGGTAAACCACTGCTTTTAGGGGATGTGACGCTATCAGGCTGGGATAACTTGTCCATTTTGGCAAAGTTATAAACAGATACCCGGATAAAAGTGCGATCTTATTCACGTTTTCTGTGGATAGCTTTGTGCAGAACTCTGTTAACAGGTGGGGAAAACTTTTTTACCGACACAAAGAGGCTTTTTTAAAACTAAGAATAACCCCATATTAATCATCATCTTCTGCCGTTAACCACAGGCTTTCAACCGCTTGTCATTTGGCTGTCATCATCCGCTGATCGCCAACTGGTGAAAGATCGAACGCCTTACACGTTATCCACAGAATATGCCGATTAGTTAGGCATAAAAAAGGTTAAACGGGGGAAAAGTGCCAACGTCAAGGCTGTAAATGGAAACAGTATTATCATAAAGAGGGAGTTATCCCACTTTTCTGTGGATAACTACCCCGGTGATCCTGTTCATTGTCGGTGACAAGCCGGGTAAAACTGTAGGGTACGGCTTTTTTTTACGTACCTGATGCAATAAAAAAACATGATTTATCATGCTATTATTGGTGTTTTCCCCAGACCTGTTCGGGATATTTTCTCTGTGGGCAAATGACGATTACTTTTTGAACAGATTACGGACGTGATGATGACTGGCGATCGATACCCCGTTCCTCCGCCCCAAAACGAAGGCGAACTGATGGCGCGCGCTGCCGCGCTGGCAGGTTATACGCTGGGCGAACTGGCAGCACGCATTAACCTGCCTATTCCACGCGATCTGAAGCGCGACAAAGGCTGGGTTGGCCTGTTGCTGGAACGCTATCTCGGGGCCAGTGCGGGCAGTAAGCCAGAGCAGGATTTTGCCGGGATTGGCATCGAGCTGAAAACCATTCCGGTTGATGCCAGCGGCCATCCGCTGGAAACCACCTTTGTTTGCGTAGCACCACTGACCGGCAACAGCGGCGTCACCTGGCATAACAGTCATGTGCGCCATAAACTGACGCGGGTACTCTGGGTGCCCGTGGAAGGTGATCGCGCTATTCCACTGGAACAGCGCCATGTGGGCGCGCCTTTATTTTGGAGTCCGGATGCCGAAGAGGAGTGGCAGTTGCAGCGCGACTGGGAAGAGCTGATGGATATGATTGTGCTGGGCCAGGTTGAACAGATCACCGCTCGTCATGGGGAATTCCTGCAAATCCGGCCGAAAGCCGCGAACAGCAAAGCGCTGACAGAAGGAATTGGCCGTGACGGGCAGCCGATCATGACGCTACCGCGCGGTTTTTACCTGAAGAAGACCTTTACCGGTCGGCTGCTTGCCCGGCATTTTCTGCTATAAAAAACCCCTGTAAAGATTTTCCCACTACCGTCAACCTTGCGTATAATCGCCGTTTAGCTTTCGTTTAACTTTCATTTCAATTTAGGGTGCAACATTACAATGTTTGACTGGATTGCCGATCCCAATGCCTGGTTAGCTCTCGGAACGCTGACAATTCTCGAAATTGTTCTCGGTATCGATAATATTATTTTCCTCTCTCTGGTGGTGGCTAAACTGCCTAAGCATCAACAAAATACCGCCCGCCGTATTGGTCTGGCCGGGGCAATGTTGATGCGGCTGGGTCTGCTGGCCTCTATTGCCTGGGTGATCCGCCTGACCGATCCGCTGTTTACCCTGATGGATCACGCCTTTTCGGCGCGCGACTTGATTCTGCTGTTTGGTGGATTGTTCCTGCTGTGGAAGTCGAGCATGGAAATTCATGAAACGATTGAAGGCGGCGACGGTGAAAACAATGTGAATGTGCATTCGTTTATCGGCGCTATCGTGCAGATCATGCTGCTGGATATTATCTTCAGTCTTGATTCCGTCATTACTGCCGTGGGTCTCTCCGACCATCTGGTGATTATGATGGCAGCCGTGGTGATCGCGGTGCTGGTGATGATGTTTGCCGCACGTTCCATCGGTGATTTTGTTGACAGACATCCGTCGGTGAAAATGCTGGCGCTGGCGTTCCTGATCCTCGTCGGTTTCACACTGATGCTGGAAAGCTTCAATATTCATATTCCTAAAGGCTACATCTATTTCGCCATGTTCTTCTCTATGGCGGTGGAATGCCTCAATCTGGCACGCAATAAAAAACGCCCACTGTAACATCACCTTCTTACCCGGCCTCTGGGGCTGGGTAAAAAGATAGTGGTGATGCCATGTCAACGGTATGTTGTGCGCACAGTCTATTTTCAGACTCATACTATTATCGCTACAGGGAAAATAGTTTATTACTACACTTATGCTGAAGTGTTGAGTAATGAAAAGTAAGGGAGACAACGATGAAGTGGATTTTAGGCGCAATGGTGCTGAGCATGGCCGTATTAGTCAGTGGTTGCAGCAGTAATTATGTGATGGCAACCAAAGACGGCAAGATGATTATGACCGACGGTAAGCCGCAAATTGATAAAGAGACCGGTCTGGTGAAATATACCGATGATTCCGGTCACGAGCTGCAAATTAACGGTGATGAAGTTTCCTCTATCGTTGAGCGTTAACGCCACGGTCCTGTCCATCGTTCGAGTTGCAGAATCAGCAGGCTTCTGCGACTTGAAATATGGCCAGTTTAAAGCTGCTTTTATAGCACTTCCCGATAAATCCCCTCTTCCCCCACCCGTCTTGCACGGTTATAGTCGAAAACCGGGTTTTTGGCATAACCTGCCAGCCCCAGGCAAGAAGCCCCTGTTGCGGACGCCCTGATGTCCCTGACCTTTGACGAATGAAAAAGGAAGCCGGCCATGCATTATCACCGTATCCCTCACAGCACCCTGGAAGTCAGTTCCCTGGGGTTGGGCACCATGACGTTTGGTGAGCAAAACAGCGAAGCCGACGCCCATGCACAACTGGATTTAGCCCTCAGCCGCGGGATCAACCTGATTGATACCGCCGAAATGTATCCTGTGCCACCCCGCCCTGAAACCCAGGGCCTGACCGAGCAGTACATCGGCAGCTGGCTGAAAGCCCGTGGCAACCGCGATAAAGTCATTCTCGCCTCTAAAGTGTCCGGGCCAGTACGCGGTGCCGATGCCTCTATCCGGCCGAACCAGGCGCTGGATCGCAAGAATATTCGTACTGCGCTGGATGCCAGCCTGAAACGTCTGAATACCGACTATCTCGACTTATACCAACTGCACTGGCCGCAGCGTCAGACCAACTACTTCGGCAAGCTGAACTATCAGTACACCGATAACGCCGCGACTGTGACGCTGCTGGAAACGCTGGAAGCGCTGACCGAGCAGGTGCGTGCGGGTAAAATTCGCTATATCGGCGTCTCCAATGAAACACCGTGGGGCGTGATGCGCTACCTGCAACTGGCAGAGAAACATGAGCTGCCGCGCATTGTCAGCATTCAGAACCCCTACAGCCTGTTGAACCGCAGCTTTGAACTGGGACTGGCCGAGATCAGCCAGCATGAAGGGGTTGAACTGCTGGCCTACTCCAGCCTGGCGTTCGGCACCCTGAGTGGTAAATACCTCAACGGTGCAAAACCTGTCGGGGCGCGTAACACATTATTTAGCCGCTTTACCCGTTACAGCAGCGAGCAGTCGAATCAGGCAGTGGCTGAGTATGTCGCGCTGGCGAAGAAACACGGGTTAGACCCGTCACAGATGGCACTGGCCTTCGTGCGCCAGCAGCCGTTTGTTGCCAGCACCCTGCTGGGCGCAACCACGCTGGAACAGCTGAAGATCAATATTGACAGCTATGATGTCACGCTGAATGAAGAGGTGATTGAAGGGCTGGAAGCGATTCACCGTCGCTACACCTACCCGGCACCGTAAGGACCGCAGGCAGGGCGACCGTTCGCCCTGCCTGGTATGACTGACCCGTCAGAGCTGACGGGTGACTTTCCGTTTCTGCGCCAACTGCCAACCCCACAGCACCGCAATCGCCAGCGCAAACAGCGCACCAAAGCCGACGCCCGTCGCCACCGGCGGCGCACCAAACTTAATCGCCAGCGTGTAAAGCCCGAGCATCAGCAGCATCGCGGTATTCTCGCCCAGATTCTGCACCGCCACCGCATTCCCCGTCCCTACCGAGTCTTTTCCACGCATCTGCAACAACGCGTTAAGCGGCACAACGAAGAAGCCACCGAGCATGCCGATAATCACCAGCAGCACATAGGCATTGATAGCCTGTTGCTGTAATGAGAAGAACAGCACCGCCACGCCAATCAGCACGCCAGCAGGCATACAGCGGCCCACGGTTTTTAACGTCACCAGTTTCGCTGCGGCAATAGCGCCGAAGACAATACCTATCGCCACCATCGCATTGAGCAGCGTTGGGGTTTTGTTGTCACTGATCCCCAGCGCCACCGGCACCCACAGCACCAGCAGGAAACGCAGCGTCACGCCCGCGCCCCAAAACATACTGGTGCCCACCAGCGAGAAACGGGTTTCGCCATCACGCCACAGAATGCCGCAGGCGCGGAAGAAGCTGGCCGACATGCGGGCCGGATGCCATGACTGCCCTCCGCGTGCCACCGCCAGTTTTGGGATCAGCACATTCGCCGCGACGGCCAGTGCATAAGCCAGCACACAGGCCACCAGCGCCGCCGTCAGATTCCAGTCAGCGAGGAAGCCGCCCGTCACCGATCCCAGCAGGATCGCGGCAATAGTGGAAGATTCCATCAGACCGTTGGCTTTCACCAGCGTTTCACCGCCAGTCAGTTCCCCGAGAATGCCGTATTTCGCCGGAGAATAAGCCGCAGCGCCAATGCCCACCAGGCTGTAGCCGAGGAACGGATCGAAGCCAAAGCAGATCACCAGCGCGCCCAGTAGCTTGAGGGCGTTGGCAAACATCATCACCCGCCCTTTGGCAAAGCTGTCGGCTAGTTGCCCGACAAACGGTGCCAGCAGGATGTAGGTGGCAACGAACATCATTTGCAGCACCGGCTGGCTCCACTCCGGGTAGACCAGCGATTTCATCACCGCCAGCGTGGCAAACAGCAGCGCATTGTCACCAAATGCGGAGAAGAACTGCGCCACAATCACCGCCATCATGCCCTTCGACAATAGCGGCTGACCACTCACCTGGGATGTGCTCATGCCTGTTCCTCCGGCTTTTCAGCCATTTCACGCAGGGTAACGAAGTCCGGTTTACCGCTGCCCAGCAGCGGCAGCTGTGACAGCACGCGAATATCGCGTGGAACCGCCAGCTCCGGGCTGCCCAGTTCGCGCGCCGCACGGGTAAGCTGTTCACGGGTCAGCGTGGCATCGGTGGTAAACAGCACCAGCGCTTCGCCGCGATTACCGTCCGGTTTGATGGTGGCCGCATGCTGTTTTTCCGCCGAGGCTTTCAGCGCAATCAGTTCAACACTTTCCAGCGAAACCATCTCTCCGGCGATTTTCGCAAAGCGCTTCACACGCCCCTGGATCTGACAGAAACCGCCTTCATCAAAGCTGACGATATCGCCCGTGTCATACCAGCCCGCGTCCATCTGGCCTTCGCCGTTATCTGCCTGAGGCGCTTCCAGCACACCGGGGCGCTCCACACGCAGATAGCCTTTCATAATGTTCGGGCCACGCAGCTGTAACAGGCCGCCCTGCTCGATCCCCGGTACGGAAACCAGGCGCGAGTCCATGCCCGGCAGAATGCGACCCACGGTGTGAGATTTCGCGGCCATCGGCACGTTGATCGCCACCACGGGCGCACATTCCGTCACACCATAACCCTCAAGAATACGGATGCCGTATTTTTCCATCCACAGCTCACGGGTCTGGTTTTGCAGCTTCTCCGCCCCCGCTACCACGTAGCGCAAACGGGCAAAGTCGTAAGGGCTGGCAAAGCGCGCATAGTTACCGAGGAAGGTTGAGGTGCCAAACAGCACGGTACAGTTACGGTCGTAAACCAGCTCCGGCACGATGCGATAGTGCAGCGGGCTGGGATAAAGAAACACTTCTGCACCGGTCATCAGCGGGGTAAACAGACCGACGGTCAGGCCAAACGCATGGAACAGCGGCAGCGCCGACATAAAGCGGTCACGCGGGGTAAAATCAGCCACGGTGCGGATCTGTTCAACGTTTGCCAGCAGGCTTTTATGTGAATGCACCACGCCTTTCGGGTGGCCTTCAGAGCCGGAGGTAAACAGCACCATTGCGGCATCTTCCGGCTGCTGCGGCACCTGCGCGCGGGAAGGCATCAGCAGATGGCCGAGGATCCACAGTTTATCCTGTGTGGTGACGGTATCTTTCAAATCTTCGAGGTAAATCCACTGCACCTGCGGGATGCCTTCCGGCAGATGCCACAGCTTGCCTTTATCCAGGAACTGACGCGAGGTAAACACGGTTTTCACTTCAGACGCGGCCAGAGCGCTGGTCAGCCCTTTCACGCCTGCGGTGTAGTTCAGCATCGCCGGGATGCGCCCACGCATGGAGGCACCGAGGATCGCCGCCGCTGTCACGGTGGCATTCGGCAGCAGCAGGCCAATATATTCACCCGGCTGGCTGTAGCGCTCCAGAATACGCCCCACGCCAAGCGATTTTTTCAGCAGTCCGGTGTAGCTGTCCGGTTTAAAATTGACGTCTTCCACGCAGGGTTTAAACAGGCCATAGCGCGCGCGTGCTGCCAGGAAGGCCTGGTACAGCGTTTCACGCGGACGTACCGCCATGCGCGCTTCCATCATGATGTGATGCAGATGCTCACCCGCCAGACGGCGGCGATCGCGTGCACGTGGCGCCTCAGGCATCGGGATGATGGTGGCAGGCAATACGGTCAGGGTGATACGGGGAAACAGGCGAC
Source organism: Erwinia sp. AnSW2-5 (assembly GCF_045107195.1). NCBI lineage: Bacteria > Pseudomonadati > Pseudomonadota > Gammaproteobacteria > Enterobacterales > Erwiniaceae > Erwinia > Erwinia sp. AnSW2-5. The sequence goes on along the minus strand of NZ_JBJGXA010000027.1, from coordinate 51,936 downwards.
GTTTAAAGACGCCCGCCAGGCGGCCAAACAGCGTGTATTCGGCGCCTTCAATACGCAGCGGCACCACGGTGGCCTGCGATTTCGCGGCGACAAAGCCCGCACCATCGTAGATTTTCATCAGTGAACCGGTCACGGTGATACGGCCTTCCGGGAAGATCACCACCGGACGCCCCTGGCCAATCAGGCGCACCAGGTGCTTGATGGACATCGGTTTGGTGGGATCAAGGGGAACAAAGTCGATCACTGAGCGCAGCGCACGCATATACCACTGCTCGCTGATAGAGGAGTAGACGGCAAATACGGGTTTCACCGGCAGGAAGACCGCCAGCAGGATGCCATCAATAAATGACATATGGTTCGGGGTGATCAACACCTTCTCTTTATAAAGCCCGGAGAGATCGCCCGTCAGGCGGGTGCCAAACAGCACCCGAAACAGAAAACGCAACACAGTGAACAGCATGCTTTGTCCTTTTCGCTGTAACAAATTGCGTTAACGATGCAGCAAAGGTGAGGACAACTCAATATCTAATGATTTTTTCCTGCCTGTAGTGGTGATGATGTTGAGTAATAGCGGATCTATCGGCAGGGAAAAGGGATAACTGTAGGGAGCAGGCCCCCCCCTACAGGCGGTAAGTCAGGGAACAATTAGCGGCCAGTCTGCCAGCTTCCCCCAAGCGCAACGATCAACTGCACGCTGGTTACCCACTGGGTGCTTTGCAGCGTCAGCAAACTCTGCTGCTGGGTGAGACTGGTGTTCTCGGTGCTGGCGACATCAAGATAGTCGATCATCCCGGCCTGGTACTGATTGTAGGTGACGCGCGCGGACTCCTGTGCCGAGGCCGCCGCACGTTGCTGCGCCCGCATTTCAGCCTCGAAGGTACGCAGTGCCACCAGATAGTTTTCCACCTCTTCAAAGCCGGACAGCACCGTCTGGCGATAGCTGGCAACATCGGCATCGTAAGCGGCGCGTGCCTGCTCCACTTTCGCAGAGGTGGCACCGAAATCAAGCAGCGTCCCGCTCAGGCCCGGTCCCAGCGACCAGACACGATTGGGTAACGTCAGCAGATTGCTAAAGCTGGAGCCGGAGTATCCTGCGCTGGCGCTGAGCGTCAGATCCGGGTAGTAACCGGCAATCGCCACGCCGACGGCGGCATTGGCGGCGGCCACGGTACGTTCTGCCTGAGCAATATCCGGGCGACGTTGCAGCAAGTCTGCGGGTAATGTCACGGGCGCTGTCGGCAGTGTCGCCTGCAGCGGCGCCACCGCCAGGCTGAACTCTGCCGGGGTTTTCCCCATCAGCACGGCAATCGCATGTTCAAGCTGAGCACGTTGCCAGCTGAGATCCAGCGCCGAAGCGCGTGCGCTTTCCAGTTGGGTTTCCGCCTGCGCCAGGGTGCCGCGTGATTCACTGCCCGCCTGGTATTTATTCTGGATAACCAAGAGATAGCGCTGATAGGCCTCCACGCTTTTCTGATACAGCGCGATGCGCTGGTCAAGAATGCGCAGCTGGAAATAGTCCTGCGCCAGCGTCGACTGGGCGCTGAGCGTAATATTCGCCAGTTCGGCCGCACTGGCATCGGCGCTGGCCCGGTTCTCCTCCAGCGTGCGGCGCAGCTTGCCCCAGATATCCAGCTCCCAGGACGCGGAGGCCTGCAATGAGTGGCTGTTGCTGACCGACTGACCGCTGGTGCTGGTGGCGGCGGATGCCCCGCTGCGCGTCGAACTGCCGGTGCCGGTGACCGTTGGCAGCAGATCGCTGCGCGATTCGGCGGCCAGCGCCAGCGCCTGACGATACTGCGCTTCATACTGCGCCACGTTCTGATTGGAGATGCGGACCTGACGCAGCAGGCCATCGAGCGTGCTGTCGTGATACACCGCCCACCAGTCACCTTTACTGACCTGATCCTGCGGCGTAGCCTGCTGCCAGCCTTTGGCCTCTTTATACTGTAGCGAGGTGGGTGCTGTCGGGCGCTGGTAGTCCGGGCCAACGGCACACCCGCTAACTATCATCGCCAGTACAAGGGGAGTGAGTTTTTTCATGTTTATCATTATTGGGTTATTCAGCATGACGCAGACGCAGCCACTGACGTCGAGTGGCACGGCTGGCGCGGTCAAGATAGAGGTACACCACCGGAGTAGTGAATAAGGTCAGTAACTGGCTCAGGGCCAGGCCACCGGCAATCGCCAGCCCCAGCGGGCTGCGCAGGTCAGCATCCCCCCCGCTGCCCAGCGCCAGCGGCAACGCGCCGAAGAACGCCGCCAGGGTCGTCATCATAATCGGACGGAAGCGCATCAGGCAGGCCTGAGTGATCGCCTGCTGCGGGGTCATTCCCTGCTTGCGCTCTGCCGCCAGCGCAAAGTCGATCATCATAATGGCGTTCTTCTTCACGATGCCGATCAACAGCAGGATGCCGATCAGCGCAATCACCGTCAGCTCCGTGCCGGTTAACAGCATCAGCAACAGCGCGCCGACGCCAGCGGACGGCAGCGTGGAGAGAATGGTCAGCGGATGAATATAGCTTTCATACAGCATCCCCAGCACGATATAAACCGCGACCAGCGCCGCGAGGATCAACCACGGCATGGAGGCATTCAGCTCGGCAAAGGCCTGCGCGGTCCCCGCAAAACCGGCCTGAATGGTGTTCGGCAAGCCAATTTTTGCCATCGCGGTTTTCACCGCCGCCTGCGCCTCTTCCAGCGATGCACCATCCTGAAGGTTAAAGGCGATAGTGCTGGTGGCCGACTGTCCCTGATGGTTAACCGACAGCGGTGCGTTGCTGCCGCTGATGCTGGCAAAAGCTGACAGCGGAATGCGAGCGCCGCTGTCATTCACCACAAACAGTTTGTTGAGCGTATCCGGATCGCGCGTCCATTCCGGGCTGAGTGACATCACCACATGGTACTGATTCAGCGTTTTGTAGAGTGTCGCCACCTGGCGCTGGCTGAAGGCGTTATTCAGCATGTCATCCAGCATCTGCACATCCACACCCAGCCGGGTGGCGCGGTCACGATCGACAGTGATCATCACTTCCTGCCCACCGGTCTGCGAATCAGAATCAATGCTGGTTAACAGAGGGATCTGCTCCAGCGCCGCCTTCACTTTTGGTGTCCAGATGCGCAGCGTATCGAGATCGTCAGCCTGCAGGCTGTACTGATACGAGGCATTCGCGCTGCGCCCGCCGATATGCAGATCCTGCGCCGCCATCAGGAACAGCTGCACGCCGGGTACATTCAGGGTTTTACCGCTGAGGCGGTTGGCCACTTCGCTGGCATTCGCATCGCGCTGGTCGAAATCTTTCAAATGAACGAAGAACATGGCGGTATTACGCGAGCCAAACGCCCCGCTGCCCATTGAGGACATCACGCCATCTACCGCCGGATCTTTTTCGATCATCGCCGCATAGGCTTTCACTTTCGGTTCCATCGCCTGGAACGAGACGTTTTGATCGGCACGCATCATGCCCATCAACAGCCCGGTGTCCTGGTTCGGGAAGAAGCCCTTCTGCACCACAGAATAGAGAAAGACGTTAAGGATCACCGTCAGCAGCAGGCTGAACATCGTCAGGCGCTGATGGCGCATCACCCACGCCAGCGCGGCAGCGTAGCCTGCCAGCAGGCGGTTAAGGCCATTTTCAATCCACTGATAGAGCGGATGCGGGCGTTTTGTCACCGCCGGTTTACGCTTCAGCAGGCGCGAGCAGAGCATCGGCGTCAGGCTGAGTGAGACCAGCATAGAGATAATCAGTGAAGCGGTCAGCGTCACGGCAAATTCGCGGAACAGGCGCCCGACAATGCTGCCCATCAGCAGGATGGGGATAAACACCGCCACCAGCGACAGCGTCATCGACAGCACGGTGAAGCTCACCTCCTGCGCGCCTTTGATCGCGGCGCGCACCGGGCTTAGCCCCTCTTCGATATAGCGGGTGATATTTTCCAGCACCACGATGGCGTCATCCACCACAAAGCCGGTGGCAATAATCAGCGCCATCAGCGACAGGTTATCCAGGCTGTAGCCGCACAGGTACATCACCGCGCAGGTGCCAATCAGCGAGACTGGCAGCGCCAGCGCCGGGATCACCAGCGCGCGCACATCGCGCAGGAAAACAAACACCACGCCGATCACCAGCAGCATGGCAATCAGTAACGTCTCTTCGGTTTCATACAGCGAGGCGCGCACGTTAGGCGAACGGTCAACCACAATGGTCAGCTTCACGTCAGCGGGCAGATCTTTTTCAATCAGCGGCAGCTGGGCTTTGATGCCATCAATGGTTTCCAGCATGTTAGCCCCGGCTGAACGGGTCACGCCGATGGTGACCGACGGCGACCCGTTATAGAACCCGGCGCTGTAGTTATCTTCCACTGAGTCAGACACCTTCGCGACATCGCTCAGGTGAATGGCGCGGCCGTTGCTGTAGCTCACCACCAGATTGCGGTACTGGCTGGCCTGATCGAGCTGGCCGTTACCGTCCACCATCCATGACTGGCTTTTCCCTTCCAGCCTCCCTTTCGGCAGATTGGTGGTGCTGTTGGCAACGGCTTCACGCACGCTGTCCAGCGACACGCCCGCCTGGCTTAACTGCTGCGGTTGCAGCTCAATACGCACCGCAGGCAGGGCGCTGCCGCGCAGGGAGACATCGCCCACGCCCGTGACCTGGGCAATTTTCTGTTTGATTTTGCTGTCGGCCAGATCGTACAGCTCGGCGCTGGTGCGGGTGGTGGATGACAGCGCCATCATCAGCACCGGGGCATCGGACGGGTTGGCTTTCTGATAGGTAGGCAGCGACGGCATACTGCTCGGCAGCAGGCTGCGCGCCGCATTGATGGCGGCCTGCACATCGCGCGCCGCGCCGTTAATATCGCGATCGAGGGCAAACTGCAGAATGATGTTGGTCGAGCCTTGTGAACTCTCCGACGTCATCTCCGTAATACCGGCAATCTGCCCCAGCGCACGCTCCAGCGGCGTGGCCACCGTGGCGGCCATCGTTTCCGGGCTGGCCCCCGGCAGGTCAGCCGACACCATAATGGTCGGGAAATCCACCGTCGGCAGCGGCGCGACCGGCAGCAGGCGATAGCCCAGCGCCCCCAGCAGCACCAGCGCCAGCGTCAGTAACAGCGTGGCAACCGGGCGGAAAATAAACAGACGCGTGATACTCATTCACGCCCCCGCACGGCGGCTGAACGGCGCAGATAGCGCTTCATACGCTGCGACACGCCATCAAACCACAGGTAGATCACCGGGGTAGAGAACAGCGTCAGCACCTGGCTGAAGATCAGCCCGCCGACAATCACCAGCCCCAGCGGCTGACGCAGCTCCGCGCCAGAGCCGGAGGCCAGCATCAGCGGCAGTGCGCCGAGCAGTGCCGCCATAGTGGTCATCAGGATCGGACGGAAGCGCAGCAGGCAGGCCTGATGGATCGCCTCACGTGGGCTGAGGTGCTGCTTGTGCTCGGCCTCCAGCGCAAAGTCGATCATCATAATGGCGTTCTTTTTCACGATGCCGATCAGCAGGATCACCCCAATCAGCGCAATCAGGCTGAATTCGGTATCCGCCAGCATCAGCGTCAGTAACGCCCCCACCGCCGCCGACGGCAGCGTGGAGAGAATGGTCACCGGGTGAATAAAGCTCTCGTAAAGAATACCCAGCACCACATACATGGTCAGCAGTGCGGCGAGGATCAGCCACAGCGTATTGCCGGTGGCACTCTGGAACGCCGCCGCTTCGCCCTGATAACGCAGGGTAATCGACTGCGGCACCGCCAGGGAGGTGCTCACCTCGCTAATGGCCTGCTGCGCCTGCTCCAGCGAGTAGCCCTCGTTCAGATTGAACGAGACTGTCACCGCCGGGAACTGATTCAGCCGCATATGCACCAGCGAGCCGGTACGCAGGTGAATGCTGGCGAGCGAGGTCAGTTTCACCATACCGCTGGTGGTGGTGCTCGTCGTGCTGTCCGTTGAACTGCTGCTGGCCGTACTGGTGCCTGTTGTGCTGGTTGATGATGACGAACTGCTGCTGGCTGAGGGTTGCAGATAGATATCATCAAACGAGGCCGGAGACTGCTGGAATTTTGGCGCCACTTCCAGCACCACGCGATACTGATTCGACTGGGTGAAAATGGTCGAGATCAGGCGCTGCCCAAAGGCGTTATACAGCGCGGTGTCCACATCAGAGGCGGTAATGCCGTAACGGGCAGCGGCATCGCGGTTCAGCTCAACGTATGCCACCTGCCCCTGATCCTGCAGGTTACTGACCACCGAGCTAAATTCCGGGCGCTTCTGCAATGCGCTGACCAGCTTCGGTGACCACTCCACCAGGTGCTGGCTGTCCGCATCGTCCAGCGTCAGCTGGTAGCGGTCCGGCGTGACCTGATCGTTAACCGTCAGATCCTGCGCAGATTGCAGATAAAGTGAGATGCCCGGCACGCCCGCCGTCGCCTGTTGCAGCTCGGCAATCACGCTGTCGGCACGTTCATCGCGCTGGTCAAACGACTTAAGGTTGATCTGCAAACGGCCGCTGTTCAGGCTGGTATTACTGCCGTCGATCCCCACCGTCGAGGAAAGGCTGTCGACCGCCGGGTTTTTCAGGATGATTTCTGCCAGCTGCTGCTGACGCCGCGACATCTCTTTAAATGACACATCCTGCGAGGCGACGGTGACGCCCTGGATCAACCCGGTGTCCTGCGCCGGGAAGAACCCTTTCGGCACCACCAGATAGAGCAACGCCGTCAGGACCAGAGTCGCTAAAGCGACCAGCAGCGTCAGACGCTGATGGTTGAGGACAATGGTCAGCAGGCGATCATATCCGGCCACCAGCTTGTCAAAAAACTCGCCGCCTTTACGGTAGAAGCGCGTCTGGCGGTGTTCAGGAATATGGCGCAGCAAATACGCGCACAGCATCGGCGTCAGGGTCAGCGACACCAGCATGGAAACCAGTATCGACACCGCCAGCGTGATGGCAAATTCGCGGAACAGTCGCCCGACCACATCCCCCATAAACAACAGCGGGATCAGCACCGCAATCAGCGAGAAGGTCAGGGAAATAATGGTAAAGCCGATCTGCTGCGAGCCTTTCAGCGCGGCTTCCATCGGGCTTTCGCCCTTTTCCAGACGGCGGGAGATGTTCTCCACCACCACAATCGCATCATCAATGACGAAGCCGGTGGCCACGGTCAGCGCCATCAGCGACAGGTTATTGAGGCTGAAACCGGCCAGATACATCACGCCAAAGGTGCCCACCAGCGACAGCGGCACGGCAACGCTTGGGATCAGCGTGGCGGCCACGTTGCGCAGGAACAGGAAGGTCACCATCACCACCAGCGCAATCGACAGCATCAGCTCAAACTGCACATCGCTAATCGACGCCCGAATGGTCTGGGTACGATCTGAGAGTACCGTGACGTTGACGCCGTCCGGCAGGGCCGCCTGCAAGGTCGGCAGCTGCGCTTTAATGCTGTCCACTACCGAAATCACGTTAGCGCCCGGCTGGCGCTGCACGCTGATAACGATTGCCGGTTTGTTATTGGCCCACGCCGACTGGTACGTATTCTCAGCGGCTTCTTCAATGTGCGCCAGGTCGCGCAGACGCAGTGCCGAGCCATTTTTATACGTCAGGATCAGGTTGCCGTATTCAGCGGCCGTGCGCAGCTGATCGTTAGCATCGATGGTGACCGAATGGTACTGACCATCAAAGCCCCCTTTCGAGCCATTGACGTTGCTGTTGCTGACCAGCGTGTTGACGTCCTCCAGCGTCAGGCCATGTGCGGCCAGCGCTTTCGGGTCCATCTGCACGCGGATTGCAGGCTGATGCCCGCCCGCCAGCGTCACCATGCCGACCCCGGAAATCTGCGACAGTTTCAGCGCAATACGGGTGTTGACCAGATCCTGCACTTTGGTCAGCGGCAGCGTATCGGAACTGGCGGCCAGCGTGATCACCGCGCTGTCCGCCGGGTTGACCTTTTTATAGGTCGGCGGATTGGGTAAATCGGTTGGCAGCAGGCTGTCGGCGGCATTGATCGCCGCCTGCACTTCCTGTTCGGCCACATCCAGTGACAGATCCAGCGAGAACTTCAGGCTGATCACCGACGATCCGCTGGCACTGCTGGAGGCCATCTGGCTGAGACCGGACATCTGCCCAAGCTGGCGCTCCAGCGGTGCCGTCACGGATGACGCCATCACATCCGGGCTGGCACCGGGATAAAGTGTGGTGACCTGAATGGTCGGGTAATCCACCTGCGGCAACGCCGAGGTGGAGAGCATCCGGTAGGCAAAAATACCGGAAATCAGCACGCCCACCATCAGCAGAATGGTGGCTACCGGGCGTTCGATAAAGATGCGCGATGGATTCATTGCGCTTTCTTGCCCCCGATAGCGGCGGCGGTCTCTTCGGCGGTGACCACGGAGACTTTGCTGCCGTCGGTCAGACGGTCAATGCCTTCCGTCACCACCTGTTCACCGGCGCTGACGCCTTCAAGGATCGCCTGCTGGTCGCTGCCAAACACCGGCCCGGTTTTCACCGCTTTGCGGGTCACGGTGTTGTCTTTATTCACCACGTAGACAAAGCTGCCGTCGCTGCTCAGTTGCAGCGCCTGGCCCGGGATCACCGTCGCCTGTTTCAGGGTGCTGGTTTGCAGGCGCAGATTGACAAACTGATTGGGATAGAGTGCTTCGTCGAGGTTGGCAAACTGCGCTTTCAGCGTGACGGTGCCGGTGCTGGTGTCAATCTGGTTACTGATAAACTGCACTTCCCCCTGTGCCAGCTCGCTGCTGCCCTGCTGGTCGAACGCAGTGGCAGGCAGGCTCTGATCGTTGTGCAGGGCTTTCAACAGGGTCGGGATGTTGCTCTGTGGCACGCTGAAAGTCACAGCGGCGGGCTGTGTCTGGGTGATGGTGACCAGCCCGGTGGTTGAGCTGCTCTGCACCATATTTCCGGCATCCACCAGGCGCAGGCCAACGCGCCCGCTGATCGGGGCGGTGATACGTGCATACTCAATATTGAGTTTAGCGGCGTCAATTTGTGCCTGGTCGGCCTTGACCGCCCCGCTGTACTGCCCTACCGTCGCGATTTGGGTATCAAGGTCCTGACGCGCCAGCGAGTCCTGCGCATACAATTTCTGATAGCGGGCCAGCGTCAGCTGCGCGCTTTTCAGCAGCGCCTGGTTCTGGTTGAGGTCGCCCTGATACTGCGCCAGCGTCGCCTGGTAGCTTCGCGGGTCGATCTGCGCCAGCACCTGCCCGGAGGCCACTTTCTGCCCCTCTTTGAACCAGACGTGCGTCAGCTGTCCATCGACCCGGCTGGTCACGGTCACCGTCGCATTGGGGATCACCGTACCCAGCGCAGTCAGGTAGACCGGCACATCGGCCAACACCACGGCACCGGTGTGCACGGGCGTTGTCATCCCCGCCATCATCTGTCCCGGCCCACCGGGGCCACCTGGACCACGCATGCCGCCAGCGCCACCGGCTCCGCTCTGAGCGTGCGGCCAGAAACGCCAGACCAGGGCAGCAGCAAGCACTAGCAAAATGACGCAGAGAATGATTTGACGCCGGGAGTGCGACTTCTTCGGGGAGATTACGGTCATGAGGCTCTGTCAATTAAAATGCAGCAATAGGAAAAACACGGCGGTAATCACCGCCGCGACAGAAACTTAATGCGGGCCAGGCGTGCCTGGCCCCTACGTTAACACTGCAACATGCGTAGGGGTCAGGCACGCCTGACCCGCAAAACCATCAAACGTTGTTGATAGTAATTCCTATTATCATCTATTTAAATGATGAAATTCTATTCTTTGCACGTAAAAAAATCGTAAGAAGTACGCGATTTAATCAAGAATGCTCACGATTTCCAGCCACCTCCCAGTGCTTTATACAGCGTGATCTGCTGGTTGAGCTGCCCCAGGCGGGTGGTAATCAATGACTGCTGCACCGCATACAGTGAGCGCTGTGCCACCAACACATTCAGATAATTGTCCACACCTTCACGGTAGCGCACGTTAGCAAAATCGAAGTTACGCTGATTCGCTACTTCATCCAGCTGACGTGCATTCAGTTCATCCTGATAGGTTTCCTGCCCGGCCAGCGCATCCCCCACCTCTTTGAATGCCGTCTGGATCGTCTTCTCATAGTCCGCAATTTCAATGCGTTTTTGCAATTTCGCAATATCCAGATTGGCCGAGTTCACCCCGCCATCAAAGATGGGCAGGTTGATACTCGGCCCGAATGACCAGGCGGCCGTTCCGCCCGACAACAGATGGCTGAAGGTAGCAGAAGTGGAACCGCCCGCCGCCGTCAGAGAAATGCTGGGGAAAAATGCTGCTCGTGCCGCGCCAATGTTGGCATTCGCCGCTTTTAGCGTATGTTCGGCAGCGATAATATCCGGTCGATGCGTCAGCAGGTCGGAAGGCAGTCCGGCCGGAGTGGCCGGGAAGTTCCACGCTTTCTGCAAACGGGCGCCCGCCAGCAGACCCGCGGGCAGATCGCTGCCCACCAGCAGCGCAAGGGCGTTCACATCCTGACGTACCTGGCGGCTGTAGGTGGCGATATCCGCCTGAGCTGCACGTACCGCGGTTTCGGCCTGCACCAGATCCTGTTCGCTCGCCACGCCGCCATCATAGCTGCGTTTGGTCAGATCCCAGGAGTCCTGCTGGCTGTTGGCCGTATCCTGCGCCAGTTTCAGCAGCTCGTTATCGGAACAGAGTGATAGATAGCCAGAAGCCACTTCGGCAATCAGACTGATCTGTGTCGCCCGTTGCGTGGCCGCACTGGCCAGCCAGGCTTCCAGTGCCTCATTATGCAGACTTTGCAAACGACCAAAGAAGTCCAGCTCCCAGGCGGTGACACCCAGGCTGGTATTCAGCTGGTGATACGTCACCGGCCCGCTGCTCTGCGTGCTGTAGAGATTACCCGGAAGATGCGTGCCGCTATCACCGCCATTGAAATCAAGCGACGGCATCAGTGCCGCACGCTCAATTTGCACCTGCGAGCGCGCCACGTCCACATTCAGTGCCGCCACACGCAGATCGCGGTTATTAGACAATGCACTGGCGATCAGCCTGTGCATGACCGGATCGGTAAAGAAATTCTGCCAGCGGATATCCGCACCGTTTCCGCTCAAAGCTGCCCTCTGGCTATCGTAATGCGCAGCAACGGGTAAGGCCGGGCGATGATAGTCTGGCGCCATAGTACAACCCGCGAGGATCACCGTCAGAGGCAATACCCCCAGGTAAAAACACTTACGCATCATGTTCTTGAACCTCGGTTTTCGATTTTTTCTTAGCAGAAAAACGCTGGGAAACCACGACGTAAAACATCGGCACGAAGAAGATGGCAAGGAAGGTCGCGGTGAGCATCCCCCCGACGACGGCCGTACCAATGGAGTGCTGACTGCCCGCACCTGCGCCGTGGGACATCGTTAGCGGTAGCACCCCCAGCACAAAGGCCATTGAAGTCATAATGATCGGACGGATACGCAGTTTCGCGGCCTCCATTGCCGCATCCACAAACCCTTTCCCCTGATTCTCATGCAGATCTTTGGCAAACTCGACAATCAGAATGGCGTTTTTGGCGGCAAGGCCGACGGTCGTCAACAGCCCCACCTGGAAGAAGACGTCATTTTCCAGGCCACGCATCAGCACCGCCAGAATAGTACCTAATACACCCAGCGGCACCACCATCAGCACCGAGAACGGGATCGACCAGCTCTCATACAGCGCGGCCAGGCAGAGGAACACCATCAGAATGGAGATGCTATACAGTGCCGGGGTCTGCGAACCGGACATTTGCTCCTCGAAAGACAAACCGTGCCAGCCAACGCGGAACCCTTCCGGCAATTTGGCAGCAATTTCATTCACTGCTTTTACCGCATCACCCGAGCTGTAACCGGGTGCTGGCGAGCCCATAATCTCCACCGATGAAGCACCGTTGAAGCGCTCATAGCGCGGTGAACCATATTCCCACTTGCCACTTCCGAAGGCGGAATAAGGCACCATGTCGCCACTGGTATTACGGAAGTACCACTTATCGAGATCTTCCGGGGTCACACGCGAACCGGCGTTACCCTGCACATAGACCTTCTTGACGCGGCCGCTGTAGATAAACTGGTTCACGTAGTTCGAACCCCAGGCGGTGGAGAGCGCGTCGTTAATATCATCCAGGCTAAGGCCCAGCGCCCGCGCGCGTTCATCATCAATAATCAGATGATATTGCGGCTCATCTTCCATCCCATTTGGACGCGTGGCGAACAGGCGTTTGTCTTTCGCGGCCATCGCAAGGAACTGATTACGCGCCGCCATCAGTGCAGCATGTCCCTGGTTATTGACGTCCTGCAGGAAGAAGTCGAAGCCCGTGGCATTCCCCAGTTCCATAACGGCGGGCGGTACCAGAGCAAACACTTTGGCATCTTTGAGTGTGGCGAAATGCGCCATCGTGCGGGCGGCCAGTTTCTGTACCGACTGCTCGCTGTTGCGCTGATCCCAGGGTTTCAGCAGCACAAAGGACATGGCGACATTTTCCCCACGCCCGGCAAAACTGAAGCCATTAGGCGAGAAGACCGATTTCACTTCAGGTTCATTCTTCAGCAACCAGTCGCCAATGTCGTTCAACACTTCCTGGGTGCGTCCACTGGAGGCATTGGCTGGCAGCGTCACCTGCACCATCATTACCCCCTGGTCCTCATCCGGCAGGAATGAGGTGGGCACGCGGGTAAACAGATAACCCGTCGCAGCAATAATCACCACGTAGATCACCAGGAACAGGCTGCGTTTGGAAATGACGCTCCCCACGCCACGGGTGTAATAAAGCGTCCCGGTATCGAATTTACGGTTAAACCAGCCCGCCATCCCGGTGGTTTTATGCTCGGTAGCGGTCGCTTTCAGCAACGTGGCGCACAGTGCCGGGGTGAAGATCATCGCCATAAGTACCGACAGTGCCATCGCAGAGACGATCGTGATCGAGAACTGGCGATAGATGACCCCGGTGGAACCACTGAAAAAGGCCATCGGCAGCAGCACGGCTGACAGCACCAGGGCAATCCCCAGTAGCGCCCCTTGAATCTGCTGCATGGACTTAATCGTGGCGGCTTTCGGGTCCAGCCCTTCGTCGTGCATCACACGCTCAACGTTTTCCACCACAACGATGGCGTCATCGACCAACAGCCCGATGGCCAACACCATGCCAAACATCGTGAGAATATTGATGGTGTAACCGCAGGCCGCAAGGATACCGAATGTGCCCAGCAGCACCACCGGGACCACCATGGTGGTAATCAGCGTGGCACGCAGGTTTTGCAGGAACAGAAGCATGACCAGGAATACCAGCACAATCGCTTCAATCAGCGTTTTCACCACTTCCTTAATCGAGGCGCTGACAACAGGTGCGGTATCGTAGGGGAAATTCACTTTCACCCCTTCCGGCAGGAAAGGTTTAATGCCTTCAACAGTATGGCGCACGCTGTTGATCGCATCCAGCACGTTCCCACCGCTGGAAAGGCGCAGTGCAATACCGACCGACGGTTCACCGTTCAAGGTGGCGGAAATGCTGTAATCCTGTGGGCCAAGATCGATACCGCCCACATCACGCAGGCGCACCTGTGAACCATCGGCATTGACCTTCAGCAGAATATTTTTGAACTGCTCCACTGACTGCATACGGGTTTTCCCGACGATAGTCGCACTGAATTTTGCGCCCTGCACCGTCGGTAATCCGGCCAGCTTACCGCTGGAAACCTGCACGTTTTGCTGGCTGATCGCCGTGGTGATATCGCTGGGAACCAGCTGGTATTTATACAGCTTTGCCGGGTCGAGCCAGATACGCATCCCGTACTCGGCCCCCATCACCATAAAGTCGCCCACACCGTTGCTGCGGGCGATCGGGTCCTGTAATTTCGATACCAGCAGGTCAGCAAGGTCGCCATTACTCAGGTTGGGATTACTCGACGTCAGCCCGACAACCAGCATAAAGTTGGCCTGGTACTTACGAATATTGATCCCCTGATTCACCACTTCAACCGGCAATTGTGACTCAGCCAGCGAGACTTTGTTCTGTACCTGAACCTGGGCAATATCCGGGTCGGCGCCCTGATTGAAGGTGACAATAATTGATGCACTGCCGTCACTGTTACTTTGTGATTCGATATAACGCAGGTTATCCAGCCCGTTCAACTGCTGTTCAATGACCTGCACCACGGTATTTTGCGTGGTTTCTGCACTTGCGCCCGGATAGGCCACCTGCACCGAAATCGCCGGGGGGGCAATATTCGGGTACTGATTGATGGGCAGACTCAGAATCGACAGTCCCCCCACCAGCATCACCACGATAGCGATCACCCAGGCAAAGATGGGACGTTCAATAAAAAATTTAGACATCAGGGTTTCCTTGCTACTGCGCCGATGCGTCGGTGGTCGTCAGATTGACTGTCGAGGCGTTCAATGGCCCATTCGTGCTGGCGCTGGTGGTCACTCGCGTTCCAACCTGCACGTTTTGCAGCCCATTCACCACCACCCGGTCGCCCGATTTCAGCCCAGAATTCACCAACCATTTATAACCGATCATCTGACCGGTGATGATCGACTGCTCCTTGATGCGGTTGTCCGCGCCCACAAGGAAGACATAAGGCCGACCTTTAATGTCATGCATGATCGATTCCTGCGGCACCAGAATGCCCTGCTCAGCAATCCCCTGCGGGAAGCTGGCGTGGACAAACATGCCAGGCAACAGTTCACGCTGCGGGTTGGGGAAGGCTGCACGTAGCGTGACACTGCCAGTGCTTTCATTCACCGTCACTTCTGAGAACTCCAGCCGGCCCTCTTGCGGATAGAGAGTTCCATCTTCCAGCGTCAGTTTCACCGCTGCGGCATGATCGCCGATTTTTTTTAACAGCCCTTCAGCCAGTGCGCGGCGCTGCGCGAGGAGATCCAGTGATGAGGCACTGACATCGACATAAATGGGGTCAAGCTGCTGGATCAGGCTCATATAACTGCTTTGCCCGTTGGTCACCAGCGCCCCTTCGGTAGACAGCGAACGCCCGATTTGGCCGGAGATGGGCGCCCGCACCTGGGTGTAATTGAGGTTAACGCGTGCCGTTTCGACATCGGCTTTCGCTTCGCGAGCACTGGCCACGGCGTCATCGTAGGTCTGTTGGCTGATGGCATGAGCAGCGGCCAGCGGTTTATAGCGTTCAGCCACTTTGTTCGCGTTGATCAAGGTCGCCATTGCCTTGTCGTAGGAGGCCTGGTAACTGGCGGGGTCAATCTGGTAGAGCGATTGTCCGGCCTTCACTTCACTCCCCTCCGTGAACTGTCGTTTCAGTACAATACCGCTGACCTGGGGTCGCACTTCTGCCGTGCGGATGGCCGTGGTACGACCCGGTAACTGTGTAAACAGCGTCACAGGTTCACTGTGCAAGGTGCTGATACCGACATGAACAGACGTGTCTTTGGGCGGTGCAGCGGTCTGGTCGCAGGCGGCCAGCAAAAAAATCAAACTCGCGGGAATCATCCTTAATCGCATGGTGAAATCTCAATTAGATAGTTTTAAATTAATAACGAGAGTGATTACTCTCATAAAGGAAGGGCATTAATAGAGGGTACAAAAATCTGGCTGTGTTAAGTTTCCGCTAAGTTCTTTATCGAAACGCTACGCGTAAGCTTCTCGTGCCGTATCGGATTGGCGGATGCCGATAGCTGTTGCCTCCTGCAATCAATGCCCTGGTTAACCCAGTGGCTCTATTCCCCTCCTTCTGAGTTCACGCCGGGCCAGATCCTTCAGCCAACAGGCGAGCGTCACATTTTCATTGTCAGTTATCGATCTCAACTGATCGTGCAATTGAGGGTGAATACGGAGCTGAAAGGCGGCTGAACGCCCGCCAGTTTTTGGCGTCCTGTCTTTAAGTTTCGGCATGTTATCGGTTCCTGAAGGCCAGAAACGCCCCCTGCAGCGCTACCAACACCTCAGGGGGCTGACACGTCACAATGGAATGCGTCACTGCACCGTGGTGTCTCACCATAGCGCGTTGGTCAGTGCTTATTTTGTCGATTTGTGTAAGTGCCACAGAAAAGTTGTCAGTAAAAGAAACCAACAGGATAGGGCAGTGAAAGAGGGATTTGAGGGCAAAAAAACCCACGCAAACGCGTGGGCGGGGAGTTATTTTGCGGGATCACCCCGGATGGTAAATCGCATCCGGGGCAATATTCATATGCTTCAGCACCGGGCCAATAATGTTGCCGAATACCGGGGCGGCAACCGAGCCACCGAAGTGATCGCCAGCAGTCGGATGGTTAATCATAATCACCAGCGCCACCTGCGGATTACTGGCGGGTGCCACCCCAGCGGTGTAGTTGATATAGCCGCCATCATATTTTCCGCTGTCGCCCATTTTTTCCGCCGTACCGGTTTTGATTGCCAGGCGGTAACCTGGCACAGCGGCACGCAGCCCGCTTCCGCCCGGCAAGGCATCACTCTCCATCATATGCACCACTGCTCGCACCGTATTTTCATCCGCCACACGACGGCCCGCGACCGGCGGGCTAACCCTGGTGATGGACAGCGGCCGATAAATACCAAAGGAACCCAAAGTGGCATATTCACGCGCAATTTGAAGTGGAGTAACGCGCAGACCATAGCCAAACGAGAAGGTCGCACGTTCGATATCGGCCCAGCGCTCACGGTGCAGCGGGAAGTAGCCCACGCTTTCCCCGGTCAACCCTAATCCGGTGGGCTTACCGAGACCAAACGCATGGTAGGTATTCACCAGCACTTCTGCCGGCATTGCCAGGGCAATGTGCGATACGCCAATATCACTGGATTTTTGCAGGATGCCGGTCATGGTCAGGCGCGGCCAGTGGCCAACGTCGCGGATCAAATGACCATTGACGCGATAAGGCGTGGTATCCAGTACCGAATCCGGGCGCACCAGTTTACGCGCCAGCCCTTCCATCACCACCAGCGGTTTCACCGTGGATCCGGGTTCAAAGCTGTCGTTGATGGCCGTGTTGCGCATCTGTGCGGGGGAGACATCGACAAAGTTATTGGGATTAAAAGACGGATAGGACGCCATACCGAGGATCTCCCCGGTATCGATTTTCACCAGCACGGCCGCGCCCGAATCGGCCTTATTCAGCAGCACGCCATCGCGCAGTTTGCTGTACAGAGTGTACTGAACAAATTTATCAATGCTGAGCTGTACGGTGGGCGGCTGCTGCGGCGGATCATAGTTAATCATCGCGACAATGTTGCCACTGGCATCCTGTCGGTATTTTTCCACGCCGGGCGTGCCCTGCAAGAGCTTATCAAAACCCTTTTCCAGCCCGGTCAGCCCGGAATTGTCCGCCCCAACGATACCGAGCAAGGGTGCTGTCGCTTCACTCATCGGGTAGTAACGGCTGTCGTCGTAAACCGTGGTGATCCCCGTCAAATGCAGTTTGACGATATCTTTGGCAATGCCTAATTCAATTTTGCGCCCGAGGTAGAGAAAGCGGCGTTTCGGGTTGGCAGTAATCTGTGCGGCAAGCTGCTCAGGGCGCTGTTCCAGCGCATTAGCAAGGTACTGCCACTTGGGGCTGGTAAAGTCAGGGTGCCCTTCCAGCACGCGCTGTGGGTCCGCAATCACATCGCGGGACGGGACGCTTAACGCCAGCGCTTCGCCGTTACGATCCAGCAACGTTCCCCGGTTAGTCGGCAGAGTGACGGTACGCAATGAGCGTTCATCGGCCTGCTTTTCCAGCATCGGATGGTTGATCAGTTGCAGATCGGCCACGCTCGCCAGCAGGAAGACCAGGCAAGCCAGGACGCCAAGACAGACAACCCGGAAACGCACGGGATTGAACGTGGGTGCAGGCTGAGATTTCGCCGAGTTTCGTTTAATCGGGGGCATGTAGGTTCCGGATGCAGGCTGGGAGATAACTTGCTGGCAGTTATACAAAAAATGGTGTGGAGATAACAGGGAAACAGTGTTTCAGATCGTGAGTGGCACCGGCAGGATAACGCTTGCAGCAACTTAATAAAAAGAAGTTATTAATCAACTTGTTACTTTACTATTCCTGAAAAAAAGGCAAAAAAAACCTGCGCATCTGCGCAGGTTGGTGAAACAAAGCGTTAAAGACTTTTTGATGTTCACCCATCAATACCTCTGGGACTTGAACTGTAGCAATCCAGGACGTGAAGTCGCTACTCAGGAATCGCAACAGTTACCCGCAAAATGTAACCAGCTATGTGATTTGTAGGGTTTTATGCAATGTCTCCCGCAGATCGGTACAGTTTGCTAAATGTTCAGAGCACGCTTCCATTTTATTCACGGGATGCTTTTCAACCCGAAATAACCAGGTTAAATAGTGAGCTCTGTATGAATAAGCGCTATCATCTGTGTTAATAGTTAACACAGGAGAGAGTAATGGCTCGCACAACCAGCGTAACAATAGGTGATCAACTGACTGATTTTGTTAAAAAAATGATAGAAAATGGACGGTATGGTTCGGCCAGCGAAGTGATTCGCTCAGCACTCAGATTACTGGAGCAAAAAGAGATGGAAATGGACGCCCTGAGAAAAGCCATTGAACTGGGTGAATTGAGCGGGGAAAGCACCTTGTCGCTACAGGAAATTGCGGCACAAAATAAAAGGGAACTGAATGTACAAACTGTCAAATCTGGCTGCGGATGATTTTCGACAAATCGATCGCTACAGCCGTACCCGTTTTGGCGCTCGTCAGGCAGATAGCTATGTTGAAGAGATGGCACAATGTCTACGCAGACTGGCAGCATTGCCATTGTCAGGCAGAGAACAAAATGCCATTAAGACAGGGCTACGACGCTGGGATCACCAGCGTCACAGCATCTTTTATCTGATTCGCGACAAAGACATTTTTGTCCTTCGGATACTTCATCAAAAAAGGGATATCGCACAGCAATTTACCGCGCGATAACACGTCTCACCCGTTCATCAGACGGTGACATTCGCTTTTCTGATCTCCACCAGGCAGCTCATGGCATTCGGTCCCTGCGTCAGGGACGAGGTGCCAATATCCAGCGTCAGCACGTTCGGATTCCCGGCCTGGTCGTAAGGCTTCCAGGCTTTGCCGAAGCCCGGATTAAACCATGCTCCGGTGGCAATCAGCACAACCTGCGGGCTGACGCCGTCACTGATGCGCACACCCGCCTGCATGATGCCGCGATCGTTACTGACCTCAATCACATCGCCATCGCTAATGCCACGCGCTGCGGCATCCTGTGGATGCATCAACAAGGTTTCACGCCCGGCGGTTTTATTCGCCTGTACCGATGGCGTGGCATCCATCTGGCTGTGCAGACGATCGTGAGGCTGAATCGAGATCATATGCAGCGGGAAACGCTGGCCAATCGGCGCGCCCAGCCACTCCTGCGGCGGCTGCCACTCAGGATGTGGGCCAAAGTCCGGCAGCTGATATCCGGCAATGGTTTCTGAGAATAGCTCGATCTTACCGCTGGCGGTTTTAATCGGATGGGCCACCGGATCGCGGCGGAAATCTTCCATAAAGACCCAGTCTTTCTCCGACGGCGGGATCTCGACATGCCCTTCGCTCCAGAAGGTGTCAAATTCCGGGAAATCAATGCCCTTGCCATGATGCGCCACCGCGCACTGCTGATAGAGATGCGCGATCCATTCGCGTTCGTTACGGTTTTCCGTAAAGGTATCGCGATAGCCCAGACGCTCAGCGATATCGGCAAAGATATCAAAGTCGTTACGTGCCTGATGCTGTGGTTTAATCGCCTGGTGCATCGCCAGCACAAAGCGGTCTTTTGACGATCCGCCAATATCATTGCGCTCCAGCGAAGTGGTCACCGGCAGGACGATATCGGCCATCTGCGCGGCGGGCGTCCAGACGATGTCCTGCACAATCACCGTATCCGGGCGCTGCCACCCTTCCACCAGACGGTTAAGCTGCTGATGATGATGGAACGGATTACCGCCCGCCCAGTGAACCAGATGAATATCAGGGTAAGTGTGGGTTTGTCCCTGGAAGGTATATTCCGTGCCGGGGTTCAGTAGCATATCGCTGATGCGTGCCACCGGGATCGCCAGGTCGGCAATCGGATTAAATCCGGCAGACATCAGCGGTGATGGCCCTTCCGTGCGCGGGTTACCCACGCTGTTCATCGAGCCGTGGCCGAAGGAGAACCCGGCGCCCGGCAGCCCCGGCTGGCCGAGCATGGAAGAGAGCGCAATCATCATCCAGTACGGCTGTTCGCCACGATGTGCCCGCTGCACGGAGTAGGAACAGGTGATAAAGCTGCGTTTACCGCACAGCTGTGTTGCCAGCAGAGCAATACGCGCCGCCGGAATGCCAGTGATCTCGCTGGCCCACTGCGGTGTTTTCGCCTGGCCGTCGCTCTCACCCAGCAGGTAAGCACGCAGCTGCGGATATCCCACGCAGTGGGATTGCAGGAAGGCGTTATCGACGGCACCCAGACGTTCAATTTCATAACCCAGCGCCAGCATCAGGGCCACGTCGGTATTCGGGCGGATGGGGATCCACTCGGCGTTGACAAACTCCGGGCAGTCATCGCGCATCGGGCTGATATTCACTACCGGCGTGCCTTTCGCCGCCAGCTGTAACAGCGCGGGTTTCAGGCTGTGCTCACCTGCCCCACCTGAAGCCACCTGGCTGTTTTTCAGCGCCAGCCCGCCAAAGGCGATAAAAATGTCACAGTGTGAAACCACGCTTGGCCAGTCCGTTACGCGCCCGGTGAGCGGCATATAGGTGCCAATCACATACGGCAGGAAGAACTGCGCAGCGCCCCAGCTGTAGTTGCCCTGCTGGTCGATGCCGCCACCGCCCAGGTTATAGAAGCGTCTGACCAGGGTGCGCGCATGGTTAACACGTCCGGCAGACGACCAGCCGTAAGAACCATTGAAAATACCGCTGGCGCCGTAACGATCGCGCACGCGGCGATTCTCTTCCGCCACCAGGTCCAGCGCGGTGTCCCAGTCCACTTCAACAAAATCTTCACGCCCACGCAGAGTACGGTCACTCTTTTCACGGGATGCCAGCCACGAACGGCGCACCATCGGCTTGCGGATACGTTTATCGGAGTAGACCAGTTCGGGAATGCTGTTGAGCATCGGTGACGGATCCTGATCCGCGAAAAAAGGCTCACAGCGGAGCAGTTTCCCGTCTTCAACGACGGCGCTAAAGGCGCCCCAGTGGGCGAGGTGTGGCACTTTTTTAATCGTCATGACCGGATCCACTCAGCAGGTGTTTTTATGGAAACCAGAATATCATTTTTCATCATGCCGCGAACAAGCCGTTTTATCGATCGGCTTTGCGATGGCTGCGACATTCTGCGGGGTGATGCAGGCTTGCAGTCACTGGCGCTTTCCGCAACACTAATGACAATGTAAACGCTTACCCAGGAAGGCATTTAACCGATGGCTACAATAAAGGATGTTGCCAGGCTCGCGGGCGTTTCGGTGGCGACCGTGTCGCGTGTGATTAATCACTCCCCTAAAGCCAGTGAAAGTTCGCGCCTGGCAGTGACCAGCGCGATGGAGTCTTTACAATATCATCCCAACGCCAATGCACGGGCGCTGGCACAGCAGTCGACGGAAACCATCGGCCTGGTGGTCGGGGATGTTTCTGACCCGTTTTTCGGTGCGATGGTCAAAGCCGTGGATTCTGTGGCCTGGCAAACCGGTAATTTTTTGCTGATTGGTAACGGTTACCATAATGAGCAGAAAGAGCGCCAGGCAATTGAGCAACTGATGCGCCATCGCTGCGCCGCGCTGGTGGTTCATGCCAAGCAGGTTCCTGATGCCGAGCTGGTGCCGCTGATGAAGCAGATCCCGGGAATGGTGCTGCTAAACCGCGTGCTGCGGGGTTTTGAAACTCGCTGTATTGCGCTGGATGACCGTTACGGTTCCTGGCTGGCGACGCGCTATCTGATCCAGCAGGGGCACACCAATATTGCTTACATCTGCTCGACGCATTCCATTTCTGATGCCACCGACCGGCTGCAAGGCTATTACGATGCATTGAAAGAGCACAACCTGCCCTGTAATGACCGCCTGGTGGCCTTCGGCGAGCCGGATGAGGTGGGCGGTGAACAGGCGATGACGGAGCTGCTCGGTCAGGGTAAAACCTTCAGTGCCGTGGCCTGCTATAACGATTCGATGGCGGCGGGCGCGCTGGCGGTGCTGAGTGACAATGGCGTGCGCGTGCCGGAAGAGATGTCATTGATTGGTTTTGATGACGTGCTGGTTTCACGCTATGTGCGGCCGCGTCTGACCACGGTACGTTACCCGATTGTGACGATGGCGCAGCAGGCAGCCGAGCTGGCCCTGGCACTGGCACACAATCAGCCACTGCCGGAGATAACCAACCTGTTCAGCCCAACGCTGGTGCGACGTCATTCGGTGGGATCGCCGCCTTAATACCCCGATGGAGCAACGGGCGAGGCATGCCTCGCCCCTACGGATGCTGCTGCCGGGCATGCCTCACCGTGACAGATATTGCCACTGTTGCGTAGGGGTCGGGCATGCCCGACCCGATTTTATTACAGCGCCTTATGGTACAACCGCACCGCCGTTGCCGGATAATCCAGCGCATCGCCAATATACTGCCAGCCAAAACGCTCGTAATAATCGGCAAAGGCCGAATAGAGATACAGATTCGCATCGCCACGCTGGTGACAGCAGTCGATCACCGCCTGCTGGAGCTGCTCGCTTAATCCCCGCCCCCGGTAATCTTCATCCACGTACAGCGCCGCCAGCCACGGAAACAGATCCTGACGGCTGATCAGATCGCAGCGCCATAATCCCACAGTCCCCACCGGACGATCGCCGTCCAGCGCCACAAAGGTCAGCGGCAGATCGGCACCGCTCAGACTGCTGTCGATCACGCTGGCAAAAAAGTCGCGGCTGTTATCGCTACCAAACGCCTGCCACTGCCAGTCGATAATCGTCTCACGGTGTTCCGGCACGGCGGTTAGCGGCACAATGCGCAGCACACTCACACCAGTTTCCCCTGGAAAATCGGCACCGACTCAAACAGATAACCGTCAAAGTCCGGGGCATCCGCATCCGACAATTCCAGCAGGCTGTGTTTCACATTTTCCAGGTGCTGCCACATCGCCTGCCACGATCCCATCACATCACGACGGCGCAGCGCGGCGAGGATGGTCTGATGATCGCCCAGCCATTTCAGGCGGTAGCTGCGGGTTTCAATATGGCTGCGCAGCTGCTGCCACAGCGGGCTGCTCTCATGATGACGCCAGATGCTGTTAACGGTATCCAGCAGCATCTGATTCTGCGTGGCCCCGGCCAGCAACAGATGGAACAGCTTGTCATTGTCCTGACTTTTATCGTCGAGGGCGATGGCGCGCTGCTCCTGCTCCAGGGTGCGTTTAAGGTTTTCAATATCAGCTTTGGTGGCCATTTTCGCCGCAAACGCGGCGATATTGCTCTCCAGCAGCTGACGCGCCTGCAACATCTCAAACGGCCCGACATCGCTGCGGAAAAACGCCTCCTCTTCGTCACTGCTTTCCGACGGGATGCGCATCACATAAACGCCGGAGCTTTGGCGAATATCCACCGTGCCTTCCAGCTCCAGCATCAATAGCGCTTCACGCACAATGGTGCGGCTGACGCCCCATGTTTCCGCAATATTGCGTTCAGGCGGCAGACGAGAGCCGACCGGATAGTGGCCATCGATGATTTGCTGCCGCAGATCGTGCCCGATTTCCTGATACTGCTTTTTTTCCTGCGCAGGCGCACCTTTGTCCACAGATCCTCACCTTTTAAACCATTATGACCTTCAATTCCGCCTAGCTTACCAAAGCCAGCGCCTGATCGAGTACTTTTGCGCCGTTAAGCGTGCCATAAGCCACCGAATCAATCACCGCAATCGGGATATTGTGGCTGTCGGTGAGCTTGCGATTCTCTTCAAGCTTAAAACGGACCTGCGGCCCCAGCAGCACCACCACCACTTCGCCGGGATAGTTTTCCAGCTCGTCACGCAGATTCTGCTCCGGGATCGCATAGATTTGGTATGCCAGCCCGCGTGCTGCGGCTTCTTTTTCCATGCGTGTCACCACCATTGAGGTGGACATGCCTGCCGCGCAGGCCAGTACGATACGTTGCATCAGTCACTCCTTATTTGGCTTCATCATCCAGCGTGACGGAAAGCTGGCGCTGTTCGCTGACCTGTTGATACCAGTGGGCGGATTTTTTCATCCGGCGCTGACGCTGGCAATCAAGGTCGATTTCAATCAGTCCGTAGCGGTTCTTAAAGGCGTTCATCGGGGAAACATTATCGGTGAAGGCCCAGAGCATATACCCCTGGCAGTTCATCCCGGCGGCGTTGGCCCTCAGAGCCTGGTAAAGGTGTTCAGTGATAAAGTCGATGCGGTAGTCGTCCTGAATCTCACCCTCCGCATTTTTAAAGCGTGCTTCGTTCTCAATCCCCATACCGTTTTCGGCGATGAACCACGGGAAGTTGTCGTAATCATTTTTCATCCGCAGCGCCATATCCCAGACGATAGCGGGCTGAATTTCCCACCCGCGCGAGGTGTTCATTCGCCGCCCCGGCAGTTCGAAGTGCTCGTAGTAAAATGCCGGGTGGAACGGCGTTTCCGGGTGCCAGGCGCGTGATGGCGCTTTCACACGGTGCGGGTAATAGAGGTTGATGCCGACTTCATCCACCCGGTTGGCGGCGATAATCGCCAGCTCCTGCGCGTCGTAATCCCACTTCACCTGATGTTTTGCCAGCAACTGAACCAGCTCCGCCGGGTATTCACCTTTGATGGCCGGGTCAAGGAACACGCGGTTGTAGAACAGGTCGTAGATTTCCGCCGCTTTCACATCATGCGCCGCACGGGAACGCGGGTACGTCACCTCCGGGTTGAGGATGGTGCCCACCGTGCCCTGATAACCTTTCTCACGGAACAGCTGTACCACCTTCGCCGTGGCGAGATTCTTGTGGTGGTTCCACTGCATCCATTTGTCGGTGTCCTGCTCATACGGCCAGCGCAGCGCATCCAGATAAACCCGCGTCTGCACCACAATCGGCTCGTTAAAGGTAAACCAGCGCGTCACTTTATGGGCGTAGCGGGCAAACACCTGCTCGGCATAACGGACAAACAGTTCCACCACATGTTTTGAACCCCAGCCGCCGTGCTGCTCCAGCAGTGCTGCGGGCAACTCATAGTGCTCCAGGCACAGCATCGGCTGAATGCCGTTGGCCAGCAGCTCATCGATCAGGCTGTCGTAATACGCAGCGTACTCTTCATCCACCACCGCATTTTCATAGTCGGTAAGAAAGCGCGACCAGTTAATGGAGGTGCGGTAATGCGTCAGCCCTGACGCTTTCATCAAGGCCACATCTTCTTTGTAGCGGTTGATAAAGTCGGTGGCGACCGCCGGGCCGTAACCGTTGTGCCAGACGTGGCGATCGTGCTGATACCAGGCATCCAGGTACGAGTCCTGCCCCGCTTTCTTGCCACTCCAGCCTTCGGTTTGCCACGCGGAGGCAGCAGCCCCGAGGATAAAATCGGCCGGGATAGTGACGTTAATTGTGCTCATCATAGCTCCTTAGTGTTTCGCGAGTTCAGGCTGTAACGCACGCGCGTCAGCAGCCTCCGCACGGCGCGCGGCAATTTTGACAAACGGCAGATAGACCAGTATCGAGACGATAATGCAGACGATTTGCGTCACAACGGCGCCCATCGATCCGGCAGTGGAGAGCCAGGCATTGATGATCGGCGGCGTGGTCCAGGGCACCATCACTACGGCTTTCCCGGCAAACCCGGTGACCGTGGCAAAGTAACCAATCGAGCCGGTGATCAGCGGCGTGATAATGAATGGAATGGCGAGGATCGGGTTGAGCATAATCGGCATGCCGAAAATCACCGGTTCATTGATGTTAAACAGGCCGGGACCGAATGAGAGCTTGGCGATTTCCCGCATCTCTTTACGTTTGGTTGCCAGCATCACCGCTGTCAGCAGGCCTATGGTCAGCCCGGAGCCACCGATACTCATATACACATCCCAGAACGGCATGGTGATGATATTCGGTGCTTCAATTCCCTGCTCAAAGGCGTTCATATTGACCAGGATCGCGCCCAGCAGCAGCGGCTCACGGATCGGTTTCACCATCTGATTACCGTGAATACCGATCACCCAGAACAGCTGGGCGACAAACATCAGCAGCAGAATGCCCCACAGGCTTTGCACCACTGACTCCAGCGGCTCCTGGACAATTTTGTACACCGCGTCATACAGGTACATACCGGTGAACCGGTGGAAGATAAAACCAAAGGTGGCGATGGCCGAGACGGTGAAAATCGACGGGATCAGCGCCGAGAACGACGCGGCGACGTTGGGTGGCACGGTGTCCGGCATTTTGATTTTTAGCCGTTCGATATTTTCCAGCCGGCAATAAATCTCGACGGAGAGAATGGCAATAAACATGCCGAGGAACAGGCTTTTGGTATCAGAGAACTGTTTAGCCAGCACGTCAGTGACCACCTGTAACTGGCCGTTGACCATCATGCTCAGCGTGGTTGGGGTGACGGCGATAAAACAGATGATCGCCAGCAGACCGGGGAACAGCGTTTTGATGCCGTTGATTTTCCCCAGCTCGATGCCGATCAGGAACACCGCACCGATATTCAGAAAACTGAGCGTTGCGTAGTTAATACTGGAGGTAATGGGTTTGAGTTCGGCGAGGAACGACAGCGCTTCAAAGCTTGCCAGCCCGTTCTTGCCATCCAGCACCATATTGGAAATCAGCACCGAAAACGCACCGACAATAATCACCGGCATCAGGGTAATAAACGAGGCCTTGATCGCCATGATATAGCGGTAGCTGTTGAATTTTGTGGCAAAACTCCCCAGCGAGTCGATTAACCGATCCTGTAGAGACATGTATGAATCCTCGAGGTAAGGGGTCAGGCATCCCGGCACTGATATTTGTTGAACTTCCGTTGTTGTGGCATACCAAAAATAAACAATTGCGAGTTATTTACTGTGATATGACTCTCAGAAGCGATCACTGGTATTCCAATAAGATGATTAAACCAATTTTGGTATACCAATGGAGGCGATGATGGATTTCGAGCAGACCATGATGGAATTGCTGATCAATGCGGGTGAAGCACGATCCCACGCCATGAGCGCCATTCAGCATGCCCGTAAGCGCGAATGGCAGCAGGCCGATGCGGCGCTGGCAGCATCGCTGGAGGCATCAAAAGGTGCCCATAAGATACAGACACAGCTGATTGGCGCTGATGAGGGGTGTGGCAAAGTGCCGGTGACGCTGATCCTCGTTCATGCCCAGGATCATCTGATGAATGCGATGCTGTGCCGCGATCTGGCTGAAGAGATTGTGCTGTTGAGGAAAGAGATGTTTGAGCGGTAGGCGCGTACACGGCAACGGGCCGATCGGAAAAGATGATCTTCATTACGGACGGTGCAAATCCCTGGCACGGGCCGATCGGAAAAGATGATCGGCCCCTACACTAAATCGCAATAGGGTGACGGTGTTAAACCTACAGCGAGCACACTTTATGCGGGGATGGGGCCAGTTTGAGGTAAGCCGGACGTCACGCGCCAGGACGGCGCGTGCCGAGGCCCGCATGGATGCGTCTTTTGCCGATCCGGCGTGCTCAAACTGGCCTCAGCCCTGTCACACTGACGGTAGCGAATAAAAAATGATCGTCATTACGAACCGTGTAACCCCCTGCAACGGGCCGATCGGAAAAGATGATCGGCCCCTGGGGCAGGTGAAGGGATTACAGCTCCAGCGCCAGCAGTTCGGCCACGGTTTGCGCACGGCGGATCTGGCGCGACTGGCCGTTTTCGAACAGCACTTCCGGGATCAACGGACGGCTGTTGTAGTTCGACGACATGGAGGCACCGTAAGCGCCGGTATCGTGGAACACCAGATAATCACCCACCTTGACTGCAGGCAGTGCGCGGGTTTCAACTTTGCCGCCTTCCAGCTGGGTAAAGACATCACCCGACTCACACAGCGGCCCGGCCACCACGCTTTCAATGGTGTTCTGCTCGTCCAGCGTGCGACCGTCGCCAGCAATGGCCGAAATATGGTGATAGCTGCCGTACAGTGACGGACGCATCAGGTCGTTAAAGCCCGCATCCACCAGCACAAAGTGGCGGCTGCCCATCGATTTAACCGCCCGCACCTGGCTGACCAGCACGCCGGATTCTGCTACCAGGAAACGCCCAGGTTCGATTTCCAGTTTCACCGGATGACCCAGATGCTGCGCCACACGCTGGCGAGCGGCGTCCCACAGACCGTAATAGTGGTTGGTATCAATAGTCTCTTCGCCAAAGTGGTAAGGGATCGACAGCCCGCCTCCGGCAGAAATGGCCTCCAGATCCTGACCAAAGCCCACCACCAGGTTTACCATCGCATCGCATACCTGCTCAAGGTGGCTGTAGTCCACGCCAGAACCGATATGCATGTGGATCCCCACCAGCTTCAGCTGATGCTGCTGAATGGCTTCCAGCGCCAGGGCCATATCGCCATGCCAGATACCGTGCTTGCTGTTTTCACCGCCGGTGTTGGTTTTCTGGCTGTGGCCGTGACCAAAACCCGGGTTAACGCGCAGCCAGACTGGGTGCCCGGCAGATGCCTGCCCCAGCTGATGCAGCATATCGACGGAACCGGCATTAACCGGCACTTTCAGCTCGGCAACGCGTGCCAGCGTAGGCGCATCCAGCAGATCGGCGGTAAACACAATCTCATCACCACCGGCCTGATAACCTGCGGCCAGCGCACGTTCGATCTCGCCCAGCGAAACAGAATCCACCTTCACGCCTGCGGCACGCATCAGGCGCAGAATATGAATGTTGGAACAGGCTTTCTGTGCAAAACGCACCACATCAAACTGCTGAAGCTGGCTGATGCGCGCCTGAATGATGCTGGCATCATAGGCCCAGAAAGGACCGCCATAGTGGCGTGCCAGCGGTAACAGGTTGTCCTGAGTCAGGGCGGTGGAAGTGTCGGTAAGCAGGCGTGGCATAAGGATTCTCCATAAGTTTATGCCTGTATTACGCCACAGGCTGAGGCGGGATAAAAATATCTGTTTTATCGCACTCTATTCATCCATGATATGGCCTGAACTTTTATCATTCCCAGGAGCCGAACGTGGCTGGCGTTTCTCTGCGTCATATTGAAATTTTCCATGCGGTGGTCACGACTGGCAACCTGACGGAAGCGGCAACGCTGTTGCATACTTCGCAACCGACCGTCAGCCGTGAGCTGGCGCGTTTTGAAAAACTGATTGGCCTGCAACTGTTTGAACGGGTGCGCGGCCGCCTGCAACCTACCGTGCAGGGTCTGCTTCTGTTTGAAGAGGTGCAGCGATCCTGGTATGGGCTGGACCGCATTATCAGTGCCGCCGAAGGATTACGTCAGTTTCGCCAGGGGGAGCTGTCGGTGGCCTGCCTGCCGGTGTTTTCACAGTCGTTACTGCCGCTGCTGTGCCAACCCTTTATGGCACGCTACCCGGACCTCAGCCTGAATATTATTCCGCAGGAGTCACCGTTGCTGGAAGAGTGGCTATCGGCACAGCGTTACGATCTGGGGCTGACCGAAACCACGCATACTCCCGCAGGAACCGAGCGCACGGCCCTGTTTACCGGCGATGAAGTCTGCGTGTTGCCGGAGGGGCATCTGCTGGCCAGCCGCGACTGTCTGACACCGCAGGATTTTGCCGGGCAGCGCTATATCAGCCTGTCACGCACCGACAGTTACCGACAGCTGCTGGATGGGTTATTTAGCGATCAGGGTGTGCAGCGACGTATGGTGATGGAGACGCACAGTGCGGCGTCGGTGTGTTCGATGGTAAGAGCTGGCGTGGGCGTGTCGATTGTGAACCCGCTGACGGCGCTGGATTACGCCGACAGCGGAGTGGTGATACGGCGTTTCAGCATCGCCGTGCCGTTTACCGTCAGTCTTATCCGGCCGCGCCACCGGCCCGCCTCGGCACTGGTAGAAGCGTTCAGCCAGCATTTGCAACAGCAGGCGGGCCTGTTCAGCCAGCGCCTGCAACAACGACTGATTTAGTGCGCAGCCCCGGCGGGCTGCGGCTGGCCGCGTGAGCCACGGAAGGTATACAGGCAGACCAGCAGGCCGATAATCGCCAGCACAGCGGCCGAAACCGGCACCGCCGTCAGGCCGTAGCCGCCGCCAATCACCGCACCGCCCACCCAGGCACCCAGTGCGTTACCGACGTTAAAGGCCGAGATATTCAGTGTCGACACCAGATTGGGCGCATCTTTGCCGTGGCGGACCACGTTGATTTGCAGCGCCGGCACCATCGCGAAGGTCGCCATCGCCCACAGGAACAGGGTGATTTCCGCCAGCCACAGTGAATGGCTGGTCCAGCTAAACAGCAGGGAGAACACGGCGATCAGCGAGAAGCTGAGGATCAGGCTGAACGATACTTTCCAGTCCGCCAGCTTGCCGCCGAGGATGTTGCCCACGGTCAGGCCGGCACCGATCAGGAACAGCGTCCAGCTGACGCCACGATCGGTAATCCCCGTCACCTGCAACAGCAGCGGCGCAATATAGCTGAATAAGGCGAACATCGCGGCGGCAAAAAACACCGTCATCAGCAACGACAGCCACAGCTTGCCATTATTCAGCGCACTGACTTCGGATGCCAGATGCACCGGCTTTTCATCACGGTTAGTCGGCAGGCTGACAATCAGGCCGATAAACGCCAGAACGCCAATCACCGCCACGCCCCAGAAGGTAGCTCGCCAGCCAAACATCTGACCAAACCAGGTTCCCAGCGGCACGCCCAGCACGTTGGCCAGCGTTAAGCCGGTGAACATCAGCGCAACGGCCGACGCCTGTTTACCCGGCGCCACCAGGCTGGCAGCGACCACCGCCCCGATGCCAAAGAAGGCACCGTGACACAGCGCCGTCACAACGCGGGCCAGCATCAGCAGGTTATAGGTGTACGCCAGCGCACAGAGAATATTCCCGATAATAAAAATCGCCATCAGCAGGGTCAGCGTACGTTTGCGCGGCAGCTTCGCGGTCAGCAGCGCCATAATCGGTGCGCCAATCGCCACACCCAGCGCGTAACCGCTGATCAGCCAGCCCGCTGATGGAATCGACACCCGCAGGTCATTCGCCACTTCCGGCAACAGCCCCATAATGACAAATTCGGTGGTGCCGATAGCAAAGGCACTCAACGCCAGCGCCAGTAATGAAACAGGCATGTCACACACTCCCAGGATAATTGGTGAAGAATACTTCCCTAAATAATTTGAGCTGAAGAAAGGCGGCAAGCCCGCTCACCTTCAGCTTGAAGTATGACGGGTAAATTTGATCTGCGTCACAGCGATGCATTAAAGCACAGCTGATGAATGCCTTACAGCCCGCTATCAGCAAGGGTCTGTTGCCTGGGCGGCAAGAATCCGACGGAGGGAATGATAAATCGGTGAGAAAAATGCGATCGTGCGCTTATTCTGTCGTTTTTCTTCGCTATACTTTGCGTAATCATTTTATTACATCATTTTTTCTAACCATTTATTTTTGCGATTCATCTGAGTTTTTGAAAATCCGATTGAGCCTTGCTGCCTCTTCTCTGGTCATTGCCAGGTTTGATGCTGCATTTGATACATTAAAGTTCTGCGACAGATGGCCGATATGCCTGTAAATGAGGTTATGACAATTCCTGCCGTACCCGAATCACTCATCACTGAGGAGACCCGATGCGACTCGCCATTTGCCTGCTAGCCCTGTTTCTGGGCGGGTGTTCCGTAGGGAAGTACCAGTACAGCAGTGAAGCGCACGATCGGGTTGATATGACGGTCACCGGCATCCCGACCGTATTGGGTTTGGGTACGCTGGGCACCACCATCCCCCTGACGGCTGACTACAGCCTGACCGCGGCTCATGTGGCGAAATTCTCCCTGTATCGCGTTAAGTCGTATCATCCCGAGTGCGATCTGGCGGTGGTCTATCATAAAAATGATAACGTCCCGGCACCGCATTTTCGCAACGGCCTGATTGGCGATAAGGTGAAGCTTTACGGTTACAGCTTTATTTCGGCGATGCCGGTGGCCTCTAACGGCACCAATCTGATCAATACCGGGCTGAAAAACACCTGGAATAAAGTCAGTTGCGTGGTGGTGGCGTCCGATGCGGGCGTGGTGCAGGGCATGTCAGGTGGCGCGGTCTACAACGCGTCTGACGATTCGATTGGCGGAGTCATTGTCGGCTACAGCAAACGCATTAACGATATGAAAACCGGCAAAACGCTGTACAAAGATGTCTCGTTGTATATCCCGTATGCGCGCTTTAAAGACTGGCTGAATGACGCGGTGAAGTCCTGATCACCGGTTAAATACCGCTTCACAGACATAAAAACGGCCAGCAATGCTGGCCGTTTTTCATCGATTTTTCGCTTACTTATTCGTCGGGCGCAGTGCCGGGAACAGGATCACATCGCGGATAGTGTGGCTGTTGGTAAACAGCATCACCATACGGTCGATACCAATACCCAGACCCGCCGTTGGCGGCAGGCCATGTTCCAGCGCCGTCACGTAATCTTCGTCATAGAACATCGCTTCGTCATCACCGGCATCTTTCGCGTTAACCTGTTGCAGGAAACGCTCTGCCTGATCTTCCGCATCATTCAGCTCTGAGAAGCCGTTGCCGATTTCGCGGCCGCCGATAAAGAACTCGAAGCGGTCAGTGATTTCCGGGTTCTGATCATTGCGGCGTGCCAGCGGCGACACTTCTGCCGGGTATTCCGTGATGAACGTTGGCTGGATCAGATGCACTTCTGCGGTCTCTTCGAAGATCTCAGTGACCAGACGGCCGAGGCCCCAGCTCTTCTCGACTTTGATACCCAGAGACTGAGCAATCGCTACCGATTTATCAAAGTCGTCAAGGTCAGCCACATCGGTCTGCGGACGGTATTTCAGAATCGCTTCTTTCATCGTCAGCTTATCGAATGGCTTGCCGAAGTCGAACTCCTGCTCACCGTAAGGAACAACGGTAGTACCAAGAACATCCTGTGCCAGCGTACGGAACAGACTTTCGGTCAGTTCGATCAGATCTTTGTAATCCGCATACGCCATATAGAGTTCCATCATGGTGAACTCTGGGTTATGACGCGGCGAAATACCTTCGTTACGGAAGTTACGGTTGATTTCGAACACGCGGTCGAAACCACCCACCACCAGACGCTTCAGATACAGCTCTGGGGCAATACGCAGGTACATATCGATGTCCAGCGCATTGTGATGGGTGATAAACGGACGGGCAGATGCACCGCCAGGGATCACCTGCATCATCGGGGTTTCCACTTCCATAAAGTCACGGCCGACCATAAAGCTGCGGATGCCCGCCATGATCTGGGAGCGAATTTTGAAGGTGTTGCGCGAGTCGTCGTTCGAGATCAGGTCAAGGTAACGCTGACGGTAACGGGTTTCCTGATCGGCCAGGCCGTGGAATTTGTCCGGCAGCGGGCGCAGTGCTTTGGTCAGCAGGCGCAGTTCGCTACAGTGGATAGACAGTTCGCCGGTTTTGGTCTTAAACAACTTACCGCGTGCGCCGAGGATATCGCCGAGATCCCACTTTTTGAACTGTTCGTTATAGATGCCTTCCGCCAGATCATCGCGGGATACGTACAGCTGAATACGGCCGCCCACATCCTGTAACGTCACAAAGGAGGCTTTACCCATAATACGGCGGGTCATCATACGGCCAGCTACGCTGACTTCGATGCCCAAATCGGACAGCTCTTCGTTCTCTTTATCACCAAACTCGGCATGCAGAGTGTCTGCGGTGCGATCGCGGCGGAAATCGTTCGGAAATGCCACGCCAGTTTCACGCAGTGCAGCCAGCTTTTCGCGACGCGCTTTGAGTTCGTTATTCAGTTCAATGGCGGCATCAGCGGCCTGCGGTTGTTGTTCAGACATGTGAGTTCCTTATAAACCTGCTTTCAAACTTGCTTCAATGAAACGATCCAGATCGCCGTCCAGAACCGCCTGAGTATTACGTGTCTCCACGCCAGTACGCAGATCCTTGATGCGGGAATCATCCAGCACGTAAGAGCGGATCTGGCTGCCCCAGCCGATGTCAGACTTGTTGTCTTCCGCCGTCTGTTTGTCAGCATTTTTTTTCTGCATTTCGTATTCGTACAGTTTGGCGCGCAGCTGTTTGAAGGCCTGATCTTTGTTTTTATGCTGAGAGCGGTCATTCTGGCACTGCACGACAATGTTGGTCGGTAAGTGGGTAATACGCACCGCCGATTCGGTTTTGTTGACGTGCTGACCACCCGCACCAGAGGCGCGGTAAACGTCGATGCGCAGGTCGGCCGGGTTGATGTCGATGTCGATGTTGTCGTCCACTTCAGGGTAGATAAACACCGAACTGAACGAGGTATGACGACGGCCGCCTGAGTCAAACGGGCTTTTACGCACCAGGCGATGCACGCCGGTTTCAGTACGTAACCAGCCGAATGCGTAGTCGCCGATGATTTTGATGGTCGCGGATTTGGTTCCGGCCACTTCACCGTCAGACTCTTCAATAATTTCGGTTTTAAAACCGCGTGCTTCCGCCCAGCGCAGGTACATGCGCAGCAGCATGCTGGCCCAGTCCTGAGCTTCTGTGCCGCCGGAGCCGGCCTGGATATCCATGTAGCAGTCAGCGCTGTCGTATTCGCCGGAGAACATGCGACGGAATTCTAATTCGCCGAGTTTCTTTTCCAGCACGTCGAGTTCAGCAATGGCTTCATTGAAGGTGTCTTCATCGTCGGCTTCCACCGCCAGTTCCAGCAGGCCTGCAACATCTTCCAGTCCTTGCTCCATCAGATCCAGCGTTTCCACAACCGCTTCTAATGCGGAACGTTCTTTACCCAGCGCCTGGGCGCGATCGGGTTCGTTCCACACATCGGGTTGTTCAAGTTCGGCGTTTACTTCCTGAAGACGTTCTTTCTTGGCATCATAGTCAAAGATACCCCCGAAGAACGCTGCTGCGCTCTGTGAGATCCTGAATACGGTTCTTTACCGGATTAATTTCAAACATGGTTTTTAATCTTTTTAGGTGATCGAAATGGACGTAATTGTAACCACGCAGTTTAACCGAAATAGCGCACAGTTTGTAGCACTGAACACGCATTGCGTGTTCAGTGCTGTAGGGACTAACCTTCTGTTTCGGTCAGCCCAAAACGCCTGAGCAACCACATTCCTGGATACCATGGAGAATCGTCATGTCTGTTACCGATGCCCTGTTGGCATTTACCTTTGCCGCCACATTGCTGACTTTGACACCGGGGCTGGATACCGCGCTGATTTTGCGCACCTCCACGGTTGAAGGAACGAAGAAGGCTATTCAGGCTCAGTTGGGCATTAATGCCGGTTGCCTGGCGTGGGCCGCAGCCGTTGCGTTTGGCCTGGGTGCGCTGATTGCCGTGTCCGAGCTGGCCTATAACCTGCTGAAGTGGTGCGGCGCGGGTTACCTTGCCTGGCTTGGCGTGCAGATGCTGCTGAAACCCCGCCAGAAAATGGGCGACGTCAACCTGAACAATGGCAGTCAAAACTGGTTTCTGCGGGGCTTTTTCGGCAATCTGCTCAATCCAAAAGTCGGGATTTTTTACGTCTCATTCCTGCCGCAGTTTATTCCGGCCGGGCATTCGCCGGTGATGTGGACGTTTGGACTGGTCATGATCCATGTGGTTTTGGGCACGTTGTGGTCCGCGCTGCTGATTGGCAGCACGCGCCGTCTTTCAGGCTGGCTGAAACGGGAGAAGGTGGTGACATGGCTGGATCGTACAACTGGGGGGGTATTTCTGCTGTTTGCCGCGAGGCTGGCATTAAGTCGCCGACCGGGCTGAGGTAAAAAGGGGCGACCGAAAAAAAAGGTCGCCCCCTACAGCATGCGGATACCTGGCCCGAAGGGGCTGACCCTCTGTTTCGGTCAGCCCGCAAGCACGGAGTCCAGGGTGGGTTATAACGCCCAGAGATGATCGATGATCAACTGCACATTACGGTTGCCACGGAACTCGTTGATATCCAGCTTGTAGGCCAGCTCAACCTGTTTCACGCTGGGATCGGGCCACAGTGCCGTATCGATGTTAAAGGCGATGCCGTCCAGCAAAGGACCACCGCCCAGCGGTTCAATCATCATTTTCAGATGACGCTCACCCACCAGCTTCTGCTGTAACAGTTTAAATTTGCCGTCAAACGTTGGCTCCGGGAAGGCCTGGCCCCAGGGACCGGCTTCGCGCAGCAGTTCAGCAGTGGGCAACGTCAACTCCTGCGCCATCAGCTCACCATCTGACCAGATCACGCCCTGAAGGGATTCCGCATCCAGCCAGTCGCCTACCAGATCGGCAAAACACTGGCGGAAGCGCTCAAAGTTCGCCTTTTCCAGTGACAATCCTGCCGCCATTGCATGACCACCAAATTTGATGATCAGCCCCGGATTCAGGGTGTCCAGCCGTTCCAGCGCATCACGCATATGCAGCCCGGCAATCGAGCGTCCTGAGCCTTTCAGCGTGCCGTCGCCTGCTGGCGCAAAAGCGATCACCGGTCGATGGAAGCGCTCTTTCAGCCGGGAAGCCAGAATACCGACCACGCCCTGATGCCATTCAGGGTGATACATAGCAATACCGAGCGGTAATGCGTCACTGCTGCTTTCCAGACGGTCGCACAGTGCCAGCGCTTCCGACTGCATGCCCTGCTCTATCTCTTTTCGCGTCTGATTCAGTGCATCCAGCTCGCTGGCTAACATGCGCGCCTGGCCCAGATCTTCACTCAGCAACAGCGCCACCCCGACCGACATATCATCCAGCCGCCCGGCGGCATTCAGGCGCGGGCCAAGGGCGAAACCTAAATCACTGGCGGCCAGCTGGCGCGCATCACGGTTAGCAATCTCCAGCAGTGCCCGGATGCCAGGACGGCATTTGCCCGCACGAATGCGGCTCAGGCCCTGCCAGACCAGAATGCGGTTGTTAGCATCCAGTGGCACCACATCCGCCACTGTACCGAGCGCAACCAGATCCAGCCACTCGGCCAGGTTCGGCAGCGTGGTGACGCCGCTGTCGCGCAACTGCGCACGCAGTGCCAGCATCAGATAAAACGCTACGCCCACACCCGCCAGCGATTTGGACGGAAACGCGCAGTCGTTGAGATTAGGGTTAACAATGGCATCGGCGGCGGGCAGCGTATCGCCCGGTAAGTGGTGATCGGTGACCACCACGGAAATGCCTTTTTCATGGGCCAGCGCCACGCCCGCATGGGAAGAGATGCCGTTATCCACGGTGACGATCAGCTGCGCGCCGCGTGCTGCCGCCTGTTCAACCACTTCCGGGCTAAGACCGTAACCATCATCAAAACGGTTAGGCACCAGATATTTGATGTTCTGACCGCCCATGCTGCGCAACGCCAGCACCGTAAGCGCCGTGCTGGTGGCACCATCGGCATCGAAATCGCCAACAATCATGATGCAGAGGTTATCGGCCAGCGCGCGTTGCAGGATGTCGACCGCCGCCTGAATGCCACTGAGTGACTGGAAGGGATGCAGGTATTTCGCCCCGCGCTCCAGTTCACTGGCCTGGCGGATGCCACGATGGGCATACAGACGACGTAACAATGGGTGAAGATCGGCAGGTAACTCGGCCGTTTCCGTCGCCTCGCGACGACGGAGTTCAGTTTTACTGTTCACAAAAATCAGCCGCCGTTTTTCTGGCTGTCGAGGAATTTCTTCAGGTCCTGCGGATTCTGGTAGCCTGGGATCATGCTGCCATTCTCCAGCAGAATAGCTGGGGTGCCCTGGATACCGTAAAGAATACCCAGTTTGTACTGCTGGCCGATATCAATTTTGCCGTCAATCGGGGACACAGCTTCGCCTTTCATTGCCGCATCAAAGGCTTTGCGCGGTTCAGCGGCCGACCAGATAGACTTCATCTCTTTCGCCACATTGCCGTTCATCCCTTCACGCGGGAAGGCCAGATAACGCACGGTAATACCCAGCGCATTGTAGTCAGCCATTTCCTGATGCAGCTTGCGGCAATAGCCGCAGGTGATATCGGTAAACACTGTCACGACATACTGCTGTTTCGGCGCTTTATACACGATCATCTCTTTGCTCAACGCTTCAACTTTCTTTTCCAGAAGCTGATTGGTGACGTTGACCGGCTGACTGCCGCTGACATCATAAAGAGGACCCTGAACGAAATGTTTGCCATCGTCGGTGACGTACAGCACACCGCTTTCGCTCAGCACGGTTTTAAAACCTGGCAAAGGCGAAGGCTGGATCTCGGTCTGCTGTAAGCCCAGCTTACTCAGAGACTGTTTAATCGCGGCATCATCTGCATGAGCCAGTCCACTGGCCAGCGCGATGAGTCCCGAAAGTAACAGGTAATGCTTCTTCATTTTTATGTCCTTATAGCCTGACTAAGCGGGCTGTATGTTTTTGTCGATCAGGCACGTGGATGATGCTGCTGATGGAGCTGGCGCAGCCGTTCTGTCGCTACGTGCGTGTAGATCTGGGTGGTTGATAAATCGCTGTGGCCTAACAACATCTGTACGACACGTAAATCCGCACCGTGGTTCAGCAAATGGGTGGCGAAAGCATGACGCAGGACGTGCGGTGACAGTTTTGCGCTGTCGATGCCTGCTAGTGTGGCGTAATGTTTGATGCGATGCCAGAAAGTTTGCCGGGTCATTTGTTGCGCGCGGTTACTGGGAAACAACACATCGAGCGACTGACCGTTGAGTAACCACGGGCGGCCGTATTCGATAAACTGTTCGATCCAGTGAACCGCTTCTTCGCCCATCGGCACCAGACGCTCTTTATTTCCTTTACCGATAACACGCACCACGCCCTGGCGCAGGCTGATATCGCTGAGGGTCAGCCCAACCAGCTCTGTGACACGCAATCCGGTGGCATAAAGGAGTTCCAGCATCGCCTTATCGCGCAATTCGATGGGCTGATCAAGACACGGCGCCTGTAACAGCCTTTCCACCTGCGCCTCAGAGAGATCCTTGGGCAGGCGCTGCGGCAGTTTCGGCGATGACAGCAGCGCGCTGGGATCGTCCTCACGCAGCTTTTCTCGGTAGAGATACTGGAACAGGCGGCGCATGGCACTGAGCAAACGCGCAGAGCTGGTCGCTTTGTAACCCCCTTCCAGCCGCTCAGCCAGAAAACCCTGCAAGTTAATCGCATCCACCGTCAGCAGAGACAGTTGCTGGTGCTGCAACCAGCCGCAGAGCGATCGCAGGTCAAGTCGGTAAGAGGCAACGGTGTTTTGCGCCAGATTCCGTTCGATCCACAGCGCATCAAGAAATTGCTCAATCAGATCGTTATCCTGCACCCCAACCTCTCTAGTCTGCGATTTTCATGACGCTGAGTGCGCCACATAAAACCACTTTATCCTTAAAAATCATTACGATGCAACATCACACCATCGTACAAAGTCCAGCCATTATGCCTTATTCCTGCCCGGTTCTGATATAATCGCCGCCAGACTTTACGAAAAATGAGTTTCACTACCATGAATATCGGTCTGTTTTATGGATCCAGCACCTGTTACACCGAGATGGCAGCAGAGAAGATCCGTGACTTTATCGGTGACGATCTGGTTACGCTGCATAACCTGAAAGAGGATTCACCCACGCTGATGGAGCAGTATGATTTGCTGATCCTCGGTATCCCGACCTGGGATTTTGGCGAATTGCAGGAAGACTGGGAAGCCATCTGGACCGATCTGCCGCAGCTCAATTTACAGGGCAAAGTGGTGGCACTTTATGGCATGGGCGATCAGGGAGAATACAGCGAATGGTTTCTCGATGCGTTAGGGATGCTGCATGAAGTGCTGGCACCGTCTGGCGTTCAGTTTGTCGGTTACTGGCCGCTGGAAGGCTATGAATTTACCAGCAAAAAACCGCTGACTGCCGACGGTAAGCAGTTTGTCGGCCTGGCGCTGGATGACATTAACCAGTTTGAGCAGACCGACGAACGTATTGCGCAGTGGTGTGAACAAATTCTGACTGAGATGGCGGAACTGCTGTAGTGCTGTCGTCAACACCCAGAGGGCCGATCGGAACAGATGATCGGCCTCAACAGTAAGGGCGGACCTTCTGCTTCGGTCAGCCCTTTATTTTCAGTGGGTTATTTCCACAAACGGAAACGTCCTTCTTCGTCCTGCCCCCCTTCGGCGCTCAACTCCGGCATGGCTGTCGCCGACAGGCGATACCAGTCAATATTTCGCGTCAGCGCCATCACGGCTGCCAGCGCCGCCATCAGTACCCCGGTGCCCAGCAACAGCGCACTGTCTTCCGACTGCAATAGCTGCCACAGCACCGCATCCAGCACCAGCAAGCCACCAACAAACATCAGACTGCGCCGCCATCCGCGTAATACCGCCTGCAAATAGAAACCGTTGATTGCCGCACAGGTCAGACTGGCCGTCAGCCAGGCAAGGTTAAAGCCGATATGTTCGGACAGCGCCAGTAGCACCAGGAAGAACATCACCAGCGACAGCCCCACCAGCAGATACTGCATCGGGTGCACCCGCAATGCGGTCAGCGTTTCAAACAGGAAGAACGCCATATAGGTCAGGCCAATCAGCAGAATAGCGTACTTTACCGCGCGCTCAGTTTGCTGATACTGGTCCACCGGGTTCACGACCATTGAGCTGAAGGCCGGGAGCTTTTCGCTGCTGACGGTAAAGTCATCACGTACCAGCGAGTTGAGATTGTTGGCAAACCAGCTGCTCTGCCAGCGTGCGGTGAAGCCTTCAGGCGTAATCTGATGCTGTTCCGGCAGGAAACTGCCGGTAAAACCCGGATGCGGCCAGTTACTCTTCAGGTCAAAGGTACTGTTTTTGCCTAATGGCACCACTTCAAGCTGCTGTGTTCCCTGTAATTTAAGCGTGAAATTCAGCGCCAGATTTTTCTCATTTAACACGCTATCCGGGAGCGCGACGTGCAGGCCTTCACTGCTGCCGGGAAGATCGCTGCCCGGCTGGAAATCCAGCTGTTGATCGCCAATATTCAGTGGTGTCACGCTGCTGATCCCACGTGAGTCACCCACGCCCATCACCAGCCAGGGATTGCCGAGAGTAATACCCGGCTTTTTAATATCGGCCAACTGCTCGCTATCAAAGGTGGCATTAATGGCGACGCCTGTGCGCCAGACCTGCCCCTGATAGATGCCGACCTTACGCTGTTCAACCTGCTGGTCACCCGCTACCCGCAGGCTTTTAGGCAGGTAGTAACGCAGATGATTTTGCTGAACGGTGACTTCTTTGCCGTCGCGGGTTTCCGTGACGATTTCGCTCCACGGGATGGCGATCAACGGGCCGAAGAGACGCTGCGGGCCGCTGGTACTCTGGCTGAGCTTATCGGCCACGCTGTCGCGCCACACGCTGCGTTCGGTAATCAGTGAACTGAGCAGACTGAGCGGCACCAGCAGCAAAAGCAGGCAGCCGATCAGCGTTAACATTTTCCAGAATAAAGGGGTTTTCATCATGTTGGACTCTCCTGTGTCGATAACGCAGAAGATAGCTCGCCTGAATGGGGAGAAAATGAAGTTATGTGAAGAGACGGTGAAGTGGGACGTTATTTTTTCACCGTGAACTGAGCACAGACACCCCCTTCCGGACGGGGAGTCAGAGTGATGCTCCCCTGGTGCAGGCGTGCCACCTCCTGCACAAACGCCAGTCCCAGCCCGCTACTCTTTTCGCCGTTGCTGCGCGGTAGTGAATAAAAGCGGTCGAAAATATGGGGCATCGCATAGTCCGGGATGCCGCTGCCGCTGTCCAGCACGCTGAATGTCACCTCATCGGCTGACTCGCTGACCTGAATCCTCACTCCCCCTTCCAGAGGCGTAAAGTCGAGGGCATTATCCAGCAGATTGCCCAGCGCCTGTTCCAGCAGTAACGCATCGGCGCGCACGGACACCCCGTTCACAGCGGCAGCATCGAAAGTCAGATGTTTACCCTGAGCCTGAACTGCCCGGCTGTCACACAGTGAGGTCAACAGAGACGGCAGGCTGACCGGCTGGCGCTGGATTTCCGGGCGGTTTTCCAGTGTTGCCTGACGCAGCAGGTTGTCAATCAGCCGCTGCATGCGGATATTCTGTTGCAGGATATTGGCCGAAAAACGCTGAACGACCTCCGCAGGAGGGCATTCGCGCAGGATTTCCGCCGCGCCGCGTATCGCCGCCAGCGGGCTTTTCAGTTCGTGGGTCAGCGCATGGGCATAATGCTCAATGTAGCGTTTGCCCTCCAGCCGCAGACGCATACTCTCCAGCGCCTGTGCCAGCTTGCGTAACTCGGTGCTGTTCATGGCGGGCAGAGGTTGCGCATCGCCTTCGGTTACCGAGTCGGCATAACGCACCAGGCGGCCAACAGATCGGTTAATCCACAGTACAAACCCCAGCCCAATCAGAAGAGCAATGCCCAACAGTGCTGCGCCCGCCCACAGAATGCGGTGTTCGCTGCGGCGGATCACCGGCACCATCGTACTGTTGGCTTTCCCCACACTGAGCACACCCAGCAGGTGCGAACCATCGCGCACCGGGGCCGCCACATACATTACCGAGCTGGCATCATCGTCAGGATTGCTGCGGGTGCTGCGAGCACCGTACTCACCGCGCAGCGTCAGCAGAACATCATTCCAGCGCGAGTAATCCTGCCCTGTAGCCCCCCCGGCAGAGTCGAACAGCACAATGCCTTTCGCATCGGTGAGGTAAACGCGATACTCATTGCGGCGCTTGGCGATACCACTGATATTGGCATGGACCGGGTAACCCCGCAGCTGTGAGAAGGCGTGTGCCAGCTGGCCCTGCTGCGGCTGACCGCTGAGGATATCCGCACGCGCAAACTGCGCCAGCAATGTGGCGGTATCGACCAGCGTACCTTCGGTAGCACGCCGCACGCCGGGCTTAATCTCCTTGAGGAAGATGCTCAGTACAAACCACGCGGCGACGGCAACAATCAGAAAATAGCCGAGCAGCAGACGCATCCCGATGCGCATCAGCCCGTCACCAGACTGTAACCCAGGCCACGATGGGTCATCAGCACCTGCTGGTGCGGATTGATATCACGCAGCTTGGCGCGCAGAGTTTTGATATGGGTGTCGACAGTACGATCGAGGCTCTCTTCCGCCTCTTTCCACACCAGATTCATCAACTGCTGGCGTGAGAACACTCTGCCAGGCGAAAGCAGCAACGTTTTCAACAGCAGATATTCATAGCGCGTCAGTATGAGAGACTGATCGCACCACTGCACACGTGCGGCAGACTCATCGAGAGTGAACTGGCCCACGTTATAACGTGGTGACTGAGCAATACGCTGCTGTTTTTGCAGGCGGCGCAGCAACGTGCGCACCCGGGCACAGACTTCACGCGGGGAGAACGGCTTGGCGACATAATCATCCGCACCAATTTCCAGCCCCAGTAGTCGGTCCACTTCTTCGCTGCGGGCGGTGAGAAACAACACCGGCAGGTCAGGCTGCAGCGCCAGCAACCGGCGGCACAGCTCAAAACCATTGATGTCGGGCAGGCCAACGTCAAGGATCACCAGATCAGGCACCTGCTGCGGCAGGGCTTCCAGCAACGGGGCACCACGCGGAAACCAGCGGGTCTCAAACCCTTCCAGTTGCAGCATATATAACAGGGTATCCGCAATGGCGGCTTCATCTTCTACCAGCCAGATGGTGGGGCTACTCATCCCGCGGTTCCTTTTCGTTCAGCAGGTGTTGGCGCAGAAGCCGCCATTCGCTGCTTTCCATGCCGTCGGCAAATAGCCACAGCCGCTCACGGCGGCCTGTTGCGTTCTGTAATGTCAGCCGAATCGCCAGCTGCGTCAGCCACGGACGGGAGGTGATGCGCCAATGGCTCTGCTTCCAGCCCATCACACGCCCCTTACACAGGGTGATCTCTCCCCGGCAACGCTGGATACGATGCCGACTGCGCAGGCACTCGAGCAGCACCAGCAGCAGTAACAGGATGCGCGACAGTGAGGCACTTTCCGGCCAGGGAGCCAGCAGCAACGCCAGTATCAGTGCGCCATGCAGCACAAGCGATAGCGTTTGTGCGCGCCGGGAGGCCCGCAGATTACATCGCCACCGGGCCACGCGCTCTGTTTCTGTCCTGAATTAACGCCACCATCCGTTGCAGCTCGGCATCAGCCGGTTGGCCGTGATTCATCAGCCAGTTAAACAGGTCTGGATCATCGCTCTCCAGCAGACGCACGAAGAGCTGTTTGTCTTCATCGGTCAGTGAATCAAATTCATACTGGAAAAACGGCATGATGGAGATATCGAGTTCGCGCATGCCACGACGGCACGCCCAGTGAATACGTGATTTATTTGAAATATCCATGTCACTCTGCGTCGGTTAACCAAACAGGGCGCTTAGTGTACCGCTTTTTTACGCTACTGTTGATTCAGCAATTGTCACCCTGCGCGTTTGCCCGCAAAACAGTGACATCAGTTACAGGGTTATCACGCGTTCTGTGCCTCATTTCCGAAAACAGGTTGCAAAGCCGTGCCGCTCTTTTAACATGAGAAACAGATTTTCATCCCCTGCTTACTTTAGGACTGAATTATGCCGACTATTTCTTTCCCGCCGCGCCAACCCGCCGCATCGGCCCGTCTGCCGTTAACTCTGATCTCACTGGAAGAGTGGGCGCTGGTTAATGC
Source organism: Erwinia sp. AnSW2-5 (assembly GCF_045107195.1). NCBI lineage: Bacteria > Pseudomonadati > Pseudomonadota > Gammaproteobacteria > Enterobacterales > Erwiniaceae > Erwinia > Erwinia sp. AnSW2-5. The sequence continues at coordinate 7,277 of NZ_JBJGXA010000027.1, read as the reverse complement.
CACGGGTGCCGATCGCGTCAGCTATTTGCAGGGGCAAGTGACGCTGGATGTGGCCGCTCTGGGTGCAAACCAGCATCGCCCTGCTGCGCACTGTGATGCCAAAGGAAAGATGTGGAGCAACCTGCGCATGTTTCACCGTGCCGATGGACTCGCCTACATTGAACGCCGCAGCCTGCGTGATAACCAGCTGGTGGAACTGAAAAAATATGCCGTTTTTGCCAAAGTCACGCTGGTTGCCGACGATGAGTCCGTGCTGCTCGGCGTCGCGGGATTTCAGGCGCGTGCTGCGCTAACGGATCTGTTCAGCGTGCTGCCTGACGCAGAGTCCCCGGTAGTTCAGGATGGAGAGAGCACGCTGTTATGGTTTGATCTGCCTGCCGAGCGTTTTCTGCTGGTCACCTCCCAGGCAAAGGCCGAAGAAGTACGTGAAAAACTGACGGGTTCAGCACAGTTCAACGACAGTTCACAGTGGCTGGCGCTGGAGATTGAAGCCGGATTCCCGGTAATTGATTCTGAGGCCAGCGCGCAGTTCATCCCACAGGCGACTAACCTGCAGGCGCTGGATGCCATCAGCTTTAAGAAAGGTTGCTACACCGGGCAGGAAATGGTCGCCCGCGCAAAATTCCGTGGTGCGAATAAGCGTGCGCTTTACTGGCTGGCGGGCAAGGCGGGCATCGTGCCAGCGGCTAACGATGCGCTGGAAATGAAGATGGGTGAAAACTGGCGCCGCACCGGCACTATTCTGGCCGCGTGCCAGCTCGACAATGGTGATGTCTGGGTTCAGGCCGTGATGAATAACGATCTGGAACCCGATACCGTCCTGCGTGTGCAGGGTGACGAGGGCGGCGAACTGGCGATCCAGCCGCTGCCCTATGAGATCACAGCCGGTTGATTAAAAGGGGCGCAAGCCCCTTACATCACGTACAGATAGATGGCGAGAAAGTGGCACAAACAGCCACCGAGCACAAAACCGTGCCAGATGGCATGGTTATAGGGAATACGCTTCGACACGTAGAAAATCACCCCCAGCGAATAGATAATCCCGCCTGCGGCCAGCAGCCATACGCTGCCTGCGGGCAGGCGCATCACCATCTGATAGAGCACAATCACCGACAACCAGCCCATCAGCATATAGGTGACCAGCGAGAGTGATTCAAACCGGTGGGCGAAAACCAGCTTAAACAGAATACCCGCCAGTGCCAGCCCCCAGATCACCGCCATCAGCCAGTGCGCCAACGGCGACTTTAATCCAACCAACAAAAACGGCGTGTAAGTCCCCGCAATGAGCAGGTAGATAGCCGAGTGGTCGAGTTTTTTGAGCCAGAATTTTGCCCGCGCGCCAGGAATGGAATGATACAGCGTGGAGGCGAGAAACAGCAGGATCATACTGCCGCCATAAAGGCTGTAGCTGGTGATAGCCAGCGCACCGGCGCGGCTATCGATCGCCTGATCCAGCATCAGCACCAGGCCAATAACCCCCAGCAAACAACCAATGCCGTGGCTGATACTGTTCGCTATCTCTTCCGCCACGGAATACCCGGCTGTCAGTACTTTCTGCTTCACCATAGTCAACCATTATCCCCGGTTCGCAACGCCCCGCCAGCGCAAAATACGATGGCGGAAAAATCATCACCTCTAGCCTAACTGACAATAATTTCAGAGTACACATGTAAGCTAAAATATTCTGTATGAACGCTCAGCTCATATTCTTTCGCGAAATACGCAATCGTTTACCTTACAATATGGGCAACTTTTTTCAGGGCATAAGTGAGACAGGTGATGTCAGACAGGGTAGCAGCCTTAGATTTCGGCGCGATGACAGAAGTCGTACAGTTTTTAATGGAGCTGGACAAACTGAAAGACGTGGAGCGCCGTACCCGACTGCTCAGTAATGCACGTCAGGAAAACTCAGCGGAGCACAGCTGGCACCTGGCGATGGCGGCCATGAGTCTGGCCCCCTTCTCCCACATCGCCATTGATGTTCAGCACGCCACACAGCTGGCGCTGGTGCATGATGTAGTCGAGATCGATGCGGGTGACGTGCTGGTGTATGACATTGCCGCGCGTGACGCTATCCAGGAACAAGAAGTGGCTGCGGCCGGACGTATTTTTGGTTTGCTGCCCACCGGACTGAGTCAACGTTTCCGCGCGTTGTGGGACGAATATGAAGCCGGGGCAACGGCAGAGGCGCGTTTTGCGAATATGCTCGACCGCGCGCTGCCTATCATGCTTAATCTGCACAATCAGGGCCAGAGCTGGAAAGAGAATGGTATCCGCCTGGAGCAGGTAGAAGAGCGCAACGTGAAACTGGCGCAGCAGTGGCCGGAGCTGTGGGGCTATCTGAAGCAGCATCTGGACAATGCCCATGCGAAGGGCTGGTTACTTTAGCGAGTCCACAATCCTGCCTGTGCGGGCTGATCGGGAAACAAGGTCAGCCCTAAAACAGTCATGCTTTCACTGTCAGTTTCTGCGCCCTGCCCGGTACTGGTTGGTCGCGCCCATTGCGTGTAACTGCCTGGTGCCAGCACTTTTCTTCGCCGGGTTCTTTGTAAGCGGGAAAGTCCGTTTACGCGCCACGATAACATTCAGACATCCCAGCGCGGGCAAGTGTGTACTGATCATTTTCCCTCCCTGTCGATTCCACGGCAGTACCTGAAAGCTGATGCTCTGCATCACTTCATAATTCAGCAGACTCAGCCAGTCCAGCAGCCTCATCTGAGTAAACATTCTACTGTTCCAGGGGAGCCGTCGATGCAGACCAGGGATAAGTTTGCCTATCCCCAGAACGCTGAAGAGGTTAAAACCGCTGATAATCAACCAGCCGTCATCGATAAGCACCCTGTCAACTTCACGTAGCACCCGGTGTGGATCACTGCTCCACGCCAGCGTATGTGCCAACAGGCAGGCATCCACTGACTTGGACTCAAACGGTAGACTGAGAGGATCGGCCCTGACCTGAAGCGAATCACCCCCCAACCCCACATTCACCTGGTGTGATATAGCACAGCTTTCGGTGTCGATTTCCGCACTCAGATTGCCGACTTTCAGTAAATGAAAGCCGTAAAGCTTGCTGAGGCTGGGCCGCAATTGGTGTGACAGAGCATCACGATAAAATTCACCGCAGGGTATCTGCGACCAGGACTCTGGCACATGACGGATTTGGCGTGTTTTAGCTGGCTTCATGCTTTACCATCTTCTTTCCTTTGCGAGCACCCAGGAGCGATAAAAATGAATCTTACCAGTATTCCAGCCCTGCAGGACAACTACATCTGGACCCTGCATGATGATGCAGGCCGCTGCCTGATTGTTGACCCTGGCGAAGCGGCTCCTGTATTACGCATGATAGAACAAAAGCAGTGGCAGCCGGTGGCGATTTTACTCACCCATCACCACCATGATCATGTGGGTGGTGTGGCAGAACTGGTCTCTCATTACCCTGATTTAGCGGTGTATGGCCCGGAAGAAACACGTGTTAAAGGTGCTAAAACCATCGTCAGTGAAGGTGATATCGTGTCGGTTTTGGGTCGGGATTTTACGATTTATGCCACGCCCGGTCACACTTTAGGACATATCTCATATTTCAGCTTCCCTTACCTTTTTTGCGGAGATACGCTTTTTTCCGGTGGCTGTGGCAGACTATTCGAAGGCACACCAGAGCAAATGTTTCATTCAATTCATAAGCTTAATGAACTACCTGGTGAAACACTGGTTTGTTGCGCACATGAATATACATTATCGAACTTAACCTTTTCACACACTATTTACCCCCAAGAACCCGAAATAGCCCGCTATTACCGAGAAATTAAGGAGTTACGCGCTAAAAATGGCATAAGTTTGCCTACAAAACTGGCGTTAGAGCGAAAAATAAATGTTTTTTTGCTCACACAAGATGTTGAATTACAGAAACAAATTGGAATAGAAACAACTCCGCAACATGAATGGCAGGTATTTGCGGCTCTACGCGAGAAGAAAGACGCTTTTTAATATTTTTGGTTGTGTTGTCGGGATCGAGCACGTATTATTGCTCGTCTTTTAAGCGAACTATTGACACACACATGAAGGCTAAAGCGATATTACTCGCCTCGGTCTTGCTGGTCGGATGCCAGGCGTCAAGGCACGATGCTAACATCCCCGAACAGCATGCACAGAGTTTGTCTTCGGCAGGTCAAGGTGAAAATGGACAGTACTCAGATGAAATGTTGTCGCCGCGCTGGCAGGACGATGGAACGTCACTTGCGCAAGACAGAGATCTGTGGAATTTCATTAGCGACGAGCTGAAGATGAAGGTTCCGGATAATTACCGGATACGCGAACAAAAACAGAAGTACCTGAGTAACAAGAGCTATCTCCACGATGTAACATTACGGGCAGAGCCGTATATGTACTGGATTGTCGAGCAGATTAAGCAACGTAAAATGCCGATGGAACTGGTACTACTACCCATAGTGGAGAGCGCTTTTAATCCCCACGCGACATCATCTGCGAATGCTGCTGGCATCTGGCAGATTGTGCCGCAAACGGGACGGAATTATGGTCTTAAACAGACCCAGTGGTATGACGGACGACGCGATATTGTCGCATCGACCAAAGTTGCTCTGGATATGATGCAGCGCCTTAACGGCATGTTTGACGGTGACTGGTTATTAACCATTGCTGCCTACAACAGCGGTGAAGGTCGTGTGCTCAAAGCGATGAAAGCCAATAAGGCTAAAGGTCGACCAACAGATTTTTGGTCACTTGCGCTGCCACGAGAAACAACGGTCTATGTGCCTAAAATGCTGGCTTTAGGGCAGATCCTTAAAAACAGTAAGCGTTATGGCGTACGTCTGCCGGCACCGAACGAAGCACGTGCTCTGGCGCGAGTTGAAGTGGGCCAGCAGATTGAGCTGACACAGGCAGCCGAAATGGCTGGCATGTCATTGAGCAAGCTGAAGAGCTTTAATACCGGCTACAAACGCGGTACGACGGCACCAAATGGTCCTCACTACATTATGGTTCCGAAGTCCAATGTAGCAAAACTGCGTAACTCACTGGCAAGCGGTGACATCTCAGCGGTACAGCCAACTTCTCTTGCCAAGAACAGCGTTTCCCCTGCCTCTTACAAGGTGCGCAACGGTGATACTCTGTCGGGCATTGCCAAACGTCTCGGAGTTCCGGTGAAAGATCTGCAACGTGCAAATAATCTGCGCGGTGTCAGCATTAAACCCGGTCAGACACTGAGCCTGGGTAACAGGAGTACGCGATTGGCAGATAACGGCGACAGCATCACCTACCAGGTACGTAAGGGTGATTCTCTGGCCAGTATCGCAAAACGTCACGGCGTAAACATCAAGGATGTTGTTCGCTGGAATAGCGTCGCCAGTAATACGAAAAACATTCAGCCAGGCGATAAGTTGACGCTGTTTGTTAACACCAACGCGACGCCAGACAGCTGACTGTTAGCCCCTGCGGATGAAAATCCACACAAAAAAGCCCGTCATTGACGGGCTTTTTTTTATGGCCGATTAGCCTCGATAAAGATGATATCGGTACTGAAACTACCATCAGGCTGCAAGGCATAGTAGCGCTGGACATCATCAGGTGCTGAATGTTGATAGGCCCGGATAGCCTGTACCATCACATCAGGCGTACTCATTCTCTCTATCCAGCTGCTGAACGCCAGATCGAGACGGTCCTGCAAGACAGCCTGTATCACCAGCCCACTCTCCGTCATTAATGCCAGCCACTCACCGGGGCTGTAATCCTGTACATGAGAGGTATCACGTAAGGCTTCCACCGTCTGTAACCAGATATTCAGCACCGGATTACCTGGCGCACTGACATCCATAAATATCACTTTACCGCCGGGTTTTAATACACGACGGACTTCACGCAGCGCACTGCCAACATCATGCCAGTGATGCGCTGAATAGCGGCTGATCACCACATCAAACTCGGCATCATCAAAAGGCAGGTTTTCCGCATAACCCTGCCGGGTGGTCAGGTGATGGTAGCCGCGTTCGAGCGCTGTTTTTCGTACTACTGTTAGCATTTTATCCGACAGATCGTACGCTATCACTTCTTTGACGTGCTGCGCAGCAACGAAACTGGCGTGCCCGGCTCCGCACCCCATATCCAGGACCTTCGCCTCTGATGCGCCAAACAACCGCTCGGCCAATCGTACGAGGTCACGTCCGCTCGCGTGTACTGCGCTTGTCAGATAGGCTCCAGCCTGCTCACCGAACTGTTTATCGACGTGATCATGGTGATTTGTTGCCATTCTCAATGGTGTCCTTGTTATGCATAATCCGTTGGATGTGCATCAAACTCGACCAGCAGCGGATTATGATCGGATGCGCTGGTGATCAGTACTGAGGCCGCTGCAACACCCATTCCGCGATAAAAAACAAAATCCAGTGGGCGACCAAAAGCTTTGCGCCGATGATCGTCGGTGAAACGAACTTCACGTAGCCCCATTTCACGAGAAAATCGATATAGCGCATTGATACGCTGGCGGCTCCAGGCATTGAAGTCACCCGCCATAATCACCGGGCCCTGGTGATGAATAATCTGCTCGCCGATCGGTCCGAGCTGTTTACTGTAAACATCAATGCCAAGACTGAAGTTCACCGCATGAATATTAACAACCATCAACATCTGACTACTGGGTAAGGGGTAAGCCGTTACCAGTGCCGATTTAGCCAACCTGAGAAGCGGCTCACGCTCACGCAAAGGGCAGCAGTAGACTGGGTGAGCGGAAGCCAGAGTCATTACACCTGAGGGGTGTTGAGGCAGCACAAAAGCAGGCACCTGATCGGCGGCAAGATAATTAGTGGTGGCAAAACGCACCAGTTCTGGTGTCGTTTGCGCTTCCTGCAGCAGAACGAGGTGGGCATCTTTACCAAAATTTTGCAGAACCGAGAGCCAGTCTGCCCGCTGTTGCTTGAAAATATTCCATACCAGCACTTTCAGGCGGGATTCTGTGGTGAGCGGCGCACCGGGCGGCAATGCCTGTCCGACATGCAGCATCGCCACGGGAGGAAAAATACGCTCCGCTGGCTGGCCTGCTACGTATCTCATGGCATAAGTCTTTTTCTGCACGTTACCGCCTGCACTTTTTACAACTGAATGGATTTACCATCTATCAGTTATAGGGACTTTGCTGCGTACTTTCAATCGGCGAGAGCCAATTCGTACGGGATTGTACGTAAGTAAATGAAAATAAAAATTTGAAAACAAAAAAGCCCTGACTCTTATGAGTCAGGGCTTCCTGTTTAAGTGGCGGAACGGACGGGGCT